>NZ_MWJN01000043.1:0-69455 GCF_002027145.1 Microbispora sp. GKU 823
CGACGAGTAAACGACAGGGGGTGCGGCGCTCCCCCGGAAGAGCGCCGCACCCCTGTGTGGAGGTCAGCCGGCCCGGCCTTCACGCCGGACGACCCCTTCAGCGCCGCGCCGTTCCCCGAGACCACCCGTGGCTCGAGCGGCGGGCGCGGCCTGCCGGACGCCTTCCCCGGGGCCGCGCCGCACGCGCCTTCAGCCCCGCGCCCACATCGGACGCGCCGGGCGCGCCGCCGGCGTGGCCCGGTCAGGAGGCCGACCCCGCCCAATGGGACCCCTGGCGGCGCTCACAGGACGGCGCCGGCGGCGCGAACGACCCTCGCCAGACCGGCCCGCTCGGCAGGCCGCTGCGCGCCCCGCTGCCCGCCTGGGCGGAGGCGCCCGTCCGGCCGGACGACCCCTTCGCCCGGGGTGCGGGACAGCAGGACGGCCTGGGGGACGAGCCCGAGCAGGAGCCCGCGCCCAGGGCCAGGAAGCCGCGCGACCCCTATCTGGACAACGTGAAGTTCGTCGGCATCGCCCTGGTGCCGATCGGGCACTCGCTGGTCCCGACGCTGGCGGCCGACTCCGCCCGGGCGGCGTACCTGTTCATCTACGTCTTCCACATGCCGCTGTTCGTCATCGTCAGCGGTTACCTGTCCAGGAACTTCTGGAACTCCAACGCCAAGACCAACAAGCTGGTCGACACGTTCCTCGTGCCGTACGTGATCGTCGAGCTGGGGTACGCCCTGCTGCGCACCGCCTTCGGGCACAAGTTCAGCCTCACGATCATGGATCCTGCCTGGTTGAACTGGTATCTGCTCGCGCTGCTGTTCTGGCGGCTGTCCACACCCGTGTGGAAGCGGATGAAGTATCCGTTCGTCATCTCGGTCGCCGTGTACCTGTTCGCCGGGTTCTCCGAGCTGACCGGCGACTTCAGCATGGACCGCTTCTTCGGCCTGATGCCGTTCTTCGTCCTCGGCCTCGTGCTCAAGCCGCAGGTCTTCGACTTCCTCAAGCAGCGCTGGGTGATGGTGCTGTCGGTGTTCGTGCTGCTGGGCGCCGCGGGTGTGGCGATCTTCCTGGTGAAGAACTACTCGATCAAGCTCAGCCCGATCTACTACAAGAACAGCTACAAGGACCTCCACCTGGTCTGGTGGAAGGGCATGCTGCTGCGAACAGGCCTGCTGGTGGCCGCGCTGGCGATGTCGGCGGCCGTGATGTCGCTGATCCCCCGGCGTCAGACGTGGTTCACCGACCTCGGCACCCGCACGCTCTACTGCTACCTGCTGCACGGCGTGCCGGTGATGATCGCCAAGGAGATGGGCTGGCTCAGCTTCTCCTGGCTGTACGGCCCGCTCGGGGTGGCGGCCATCGCGTGCTCCTGCTTCGCGCTGGCCATCGTGCTGTGCCTGCCGATCACTCGTACGGCGTTCAAGTGGCTGCTCGAACCCCGGCTGACCTGGTTGTACCGCAGGCCGAGCGGGCAGGTGCCGCAGCCGGCGAACACCGGAAGTTAAGCGGCATTTCGAGGGGCATTCACCCAGCGCATCCGGTCATTTCGGACGGTGCGGTCAGCCTCCCCATATGAGGGTATGCGTCGGCACGACAGTCCATCACCCCGAGGACGCCCGGATCACCCACCGGCAGATCCGGGCGCTGCTCGACGCGGGGCACGAGGTGACCTTCGTCGCGCCGTTCACGCACTGCAACGTGACGCCGCGGCCGGGCATCCGGGCCGTCGACGTGCCGAGAGCAGTGGGCCTGCACCGGGGCAAGGCGCTGCGGGCCGCCGCCTCCGCCCTGCGTACGGCGGTGCGAGACGCCGACCTGCTGCTCGTGCACGACATCGAGCTGCTGCTCGCGCTGCCGCGCAGGCGTCCGCCCACGGTCTGGGACGTCCACGAGGACACGATCGGCGCGCTGAACGCCAAGGCGTACCTGCCGGGGCCGTTGCGGAGCGTCCTGCCGCCGCTGATCCGCGCGGTCGAAGGACGGGCGGAGCGGCGGCTCCACCTCATCCTCGCCGAGGAGTCCTATCGTGAGCGCTTCCCCGGCCCGCATCCCGTGGTGCCCAACCACACGTACGTGCCGCAGGCGCCGCCCCCGCCGCCCGGTGACTCCCGGATCGTCTACGTGGGCCACATCTCCCTCGCCCGCGGCGCGGCCGAGATGGTGGAGATCGCCCGGCGACTCCGGCCGCACGGCATCCGCCTGGACCTGATCGGACCGGCCGACGCCTCGGTGCGTCCGATGCTGCGCGACGCGCAGCGGGCGGGGCTGCTCGACTGGTTCGGGTACGTCCCCAACAACCACGCGCTGCGGATGGCCGAGGGCGCCCTGGCCGGGCTGTCCCTGCTGCACGACGTGCCGAACTACCGCGAGTCGACGCCCACGAAGGTCGTCGAATACATGGCACGAGGCATCCCCGTCGTCACGACCCCGCTGCCGAGGGCGGCGTCCCTGGTCGGGCGGGTCGACTGCGGGACGATCGTCCCGTTCGGCGAGGTCGGCGCGGTGGCCGACGCGGTCGTGCAGTGCGTGCTCCGCCTGCGTGAGGACGCCGAACGGCGTGCCGCGATGGGCGCCCGGGGCTACGTCGAGGCGCTGAACCACTTCCACTGGCCCTCGGTGGCCGGGGAGTTCGTCGCCCTGCTCGAGCGGTGGGCCCAGGCCCCGAGCTCCGTCGTCGCCCTGCCGGACCGCTCTCCCGCCGGCCGCCTGACCAACCTGTCGGGGCAGAACGTCTAGCGGCCCGCGCCGGGGCATCTGGGCGGCGACGAGGCGGGCGTAGCGCCTGACGCTGGCCTCCCGACAGCCCGGCCCCACGGCGCGTACGCGGATCACCGGGACGCGGCCGCCAGGCGTGCGCCGGTGACGGCCAGGCCGACGGCCTGGGTGAGCGCACCCGCGACCTCGAACCACTCGGTGCCGGCCACGAGCCCGATCACGTGCAGCAGGGGCCATGCCATGATCCCGGCGGCGGCCCAGAGCGGCACCACACGGGCGCGGAGCAGGGCCAGCCCGAGCAGCAACGTGCCGACCAGGTTGCCGAGCACGAAGAGCAGGAACACCCAGACGGCCGACGGGTCGCTCTGGGCGCCGTCGACGACCGCCGCGTAATCCGCGAGAGGGCCCCCACGTCGCGCCATGACGTCCACGGTGATCCCGGCATCGTCCTGCTCTCCCGGCACGTCGAGACCCGGCACTCCAAGCTCGGCCTGCCCGGCTCGGAGGAGGACCACCGCCGCGTGCTGGCCGTCCTGCTCTACCTCAACTCCCGGACCTGACGCAGGCGCCGGTCGAGGAAGGCCCGCTCGGCGGCGTTCCGGGTCCGGGCGATCGCCGCCTCGTACGCCCCCGCGGCCTCCCCGGCCCGGCCGAGCCGCCGCAGCAGGTCGGCCCTGACGGCGTGGAACATGTGGTAGCCGTCCAGGTCGAGACCGTCCACGAGGGCGAGCGCGGCCTCCGGCCCGTCCACCTCGGCCATCGCGACGGCCCGGTTGAGCGCGACGACCGGGCTCGGGGCGAGGGCGAGCAGGTGGTCGTACAGGCTCAGGATCTGCCGCCAGTCCGTGGCGGCGGCGATCGGCGCGTCGGCGTGGACGGCGTTGATCGCCGCCTGGATCTGGTACGGCCCCGGGCCGGTCGCGGCGCAGGCACGCCCGCACGATGGTCCTGGCCCTCGGCGACGACGCGCGGTCCCACCGGCCGCGGTCCTGCTCCGGCAGCGGCACGAGGTCGCCGGCCGGGGTGGTGCGGGCGTCGCGCCGCGCGTGGACGAGCAGCATGAGCGCGAGCAGCCCCATGACCTCCGGCTCGTCCGGCATCAGCGCGGCCAGCAGGCGGCCGAGCCTGATGGCCTCCGCGCACAGGTCCTCGCGGGCCAGCCGGTCGCCCGCGCTCGCCGTGTGCCCCTCGTTGAAGATCAGGTAGACGACGGCGAGCACGGCCCTGAGGCGGTCCGGCAGGTCGGCCTCCCGTGGGACGCGGTACGGGATCCCCGCGTCGCGGATCTTGGCCTTGGCCCGCACCAGCCGCTGGGCCATGGTCGGCTCGGGGACCAGGAACGCCCGCGCGATCTCGGCCGTGGTGAGGCCGCCGAGCAGGCGCAGCGTCAGCGCGACCCGGGCGGCCGGGGCGAGCGCGGGATGGCAGCAGGTGAAGATCAGGCGAAGCCGGTCGTCGTGCACGGGCCCCTCCTCGGCCTGTTCGTCTTCGAGGGTGTGCAGCAGGACCGCCCGCGCGTGCCTGTCCGCACGCAGGGACTCCCGCCGGTGGCGGTCGATCACCCGGTTGCGGGCGGTCGTGATGATCCAGCCGGCCGGGCTGGGCGGCGTCCCGTCGCGCGGCCAGCGCCGCACCGCCTCGGCGAACGCGTCCTGGACCGCCTCCTCGGCGACGTCGATGTCGCCGAAGTGGCGGACCAGGACCGCGACGGCCCGGCCGTACTCCTCGCGGAACACCCGCTCGACGTCGGGGGCCCTACTTCCGGTCGTCATCGCCCTCCACGACGCCCGCGAAGGGGCGCACCTCCACCGGGAGCGTGGTCGCGCGGGCGAGCCTGCGGCCCCACTCCAGCGCCGCGTCGAGGTCCGGCGCCTTGATGATCGTCAGCCCGCCGACGTGCTCCTTGCCCTCCGTGTACGGACCGTCGGTGACGAGTTCCTCGCCGTCGCGCACCCGCACCACCGTCGACGTGCCCGGATCGTGCAGGCCGCCGGAGAAGACCCATGCCCCCGCGGCGCGCAGTTCCTCGTTGAGGAGCGCCAGGTCGCGCATGATCGGCTCCAGGACTCCGGCGGGGGCGTCCCGCCGTCGGGCTGCTGGATGCTGAGCAGATAGTGCCTCATGGTCTCGTACACCTCCTCGGCGGGGCCCGCCCGGCGCGGGCCCGTTCACCCTCTACACGAACGGCCGCCCCGGATATCGACACCCGCCGGAAACAGGACTGGGACAACCTTGCCGCCGTACCGCTGTCGCCCGGCCGCCGGGCTTTGCTGTACTGGAAGCATGGCAAGCCATCTCGTCCAGGGTCGCAGGGTCGAGACGCCGGTGGAGGTCCGCGACGCGTCGGTCTGCCTCGCCGCCTACCTGGTGCGGGCGGACGCCGCCCGCGCGGTCCTCGCGTACTCCCGGATGGACGTCACCGAGGTCCTGCCGGGCAAGGCCTTGTGCTCGCTGGTGTTCGTGCGTTATCACGATTCCGACCTGGGCTCCTACAACGAGTTCGGCGTCACCTTCCTCGTACGGCCGGCCGACGCGGGCCCACCGCCGAGGCGCGGGCCGCTGGCCGGGCTGAAGGACCTGCGGGGGGGCGGGGTCGGGCGCCTTCGTCCACTGGCTGCCGGTCGACCAGACGTTCACGCTGGAGGCCGGGCGGACCATCTGGGGCTTCCCGAAGGAACTGGCCGACGTGGATCTGCGGCTCGGCTCGCCGTACAAGCGGTGCCTGCTGCGCAGGGACGGCCGGATGGTCGTCGACCTGCTGATCAGGCCCGGCATCCCAGCGACGCCCGCGCCGCTGCTCGGCGAGGCGCTGCCCGTGCCGGACGCCTACGCGCACCTGGACGGGGTCACCCGCCGCATCCCCTGGACGGTCCGCGCCCGGGGGATCCGCTGGCGGCCGGGCGGCGCGCTCATCCGCCTGGGCAACCACCCGATCGCCAAGGAGCTGAGCGAGCTGGGCCTGCCGCGGCGGGCCCTGATGACGGCCACCGCCGAGCACGTGTCGATGGCGTTCGAGGAGCCGGGACGGGCGTGACACCACCGCGGTCCGCTCCCGGCGGGGCTGGAAGAATCGGCAGGTGACGATTCGCGTCCTGATCGCCGACGACCAGGAGATGGTGCGGCGGGGCCTGCGCCGCATCCTGGAGAGCCAGCCGGACATCCAGGTCGTCTGCGAGGCCGCCGACGGAGTGGCCGCGGTGGAGATGGCCCGGCGCTTCCAGCCGGACGTGGCGCTCGTCGACATCCGCATGCCCCGGATGGACGGGCTCGAGGTGACCCGGGCCCTCGCCGGCCCCGGCGCCGCGGTCCCGACGAGGGTCGTGGTCGTGACGACCTTCGACCTGGACGAGTACGTCTACCCGGCGCTGCGGCACGGCGCGTCCGGGTTCCTGGTTAAGCGCTCGGGCCCCGCGCTCCTGGTCGAGGCGGTCCGGGCCGCCGTGGCGGGCGACACCCTGATCAGCCCCTCGGTCACGGTGCGGCTGCTCAGGCACGTCACGGGCGACGGTCCCCGGCACACGCCGCCGTCCGAGCCGCTGACCGAACGCGAGATCGAGATCGCCGGCCAGGTGGCCGAGGGGAAGACCAACGCCGACATCGCCGCCGAGCTGTTCATCTCACCGGGCACGGTCAAGACCCACGTGGCGAGCATTCAGCGCAAGCTCGGCGTGCGCAACCGGGTCGGCATCGCCGTACGCGCCTGGGAGCTGGGGTACGCCGGCGGACGGTGACGGTCCGTCCCGCCTGCTGCGTACCCTCGGTGGCATGACGAGGTCCCGGGTCCGCGCCTTCCTGTGCGTCGTGGTCGTGGCGATGGTGCCGGCGCCGGCGATCCTCGCTCCCCCGCACGCGCTCGTCGTCGCCCTGTCCGCCACCCTGGCCGTCGCCGTCGCGCTGACGCGCTGGCCGCACCGGCGGATCGGCCTCGCCACGGCGGCGAGCGTCGTCGCGCTGGTCTCCTACGCGGTCACCTTCGTCTACCAGGGGCGGCACCAGTTCGCCGGGCTGTGGCTGCCCGTCGAGATGGGCGCATTGCTGCTCCTGTTCGGACGGGTCGTACGGCGGCTGCCGGGACGGCAGGCGGCGGTCATCGGGACGGCGCTCGGGATCGCGACGGCCGTCGCGCTGCCGCTGCGGCTGACGCTGCGCATGCCCCGCCCGACGGCGGAGGCGTCGGTCATCGCCTGCCTTCTGTCGTTCTTCGCGGTGGTCACCGTGGCCGCCGTCGCGCTGTACCTGAGGTCGCTGGACGACCGGCGGGTCCGGGCGGTCGCGGACGCGCGGCGGGCCCAGCGTCTGGACACGGCTCGCGACCTGCACGACTTCGTCGCCCACGAGGTCACCGGGATCGTCCTGGAGGCCCAGGCGGCCCAGCTCGGCGACCTCGATCCGCATCAGGCGCGCGAGCTCGCCGTACGCGTCGAGGAGGCCGGGCTGCGCGCGCTGGCGTCTACGGACCACATGGTGAGCGCGCTGCGCGACCCGGACGAGCGAGTGGCGGAGGAGCCGCCGCCGACCCGGGTCTACGGCCTGGCCGACCTGCCTGACCTGGTCGGCCGCTTCTCGGCCACCGGAGGAATCCCGGCCAGGCTCGACCTGCCCGGCGACCTCGCCCTCCCGGTGCCGCCGGAGATCGGGAGCACCGCGTACGCCGTCGTGCTCGAGGCGCTGACCAACGTGCGGCGGCACGCCTCCGCCGCGACCCGCGTGGTGGTCGCGGTCGCCTCAGTGGACGGCGCGGCCGACGGCCCGGCCCTGCGGGTGTCCGTCACCGACGACGGCGGCGGCACCTCTCCGACCGGCCTCGCGGGAGACGACCGGCACGGCGGGGGCACCGGCCTGATCGGCCTGGCCGAGCGGGTGAGGGCGCTCGGGGGCGTGCTCCACGCCGGCCGCCAGGCGGAGGGGTGGCAGGTCGGCGCCGTCCTCCCCGTTCCGCAGAATGCCAGGAGCCACAGCGCCAGGAGCCGCGCCGGCCGCTGATCGGGTCCCCGATATCTGCCGAACGGCAGATGCCGGCCCGGCCGCCCACCGCGGATCCTGCTCGGGACGGCTTACCCGGAGGATCCGATGACTACGCGCAAGACGGTGGGGTGCGCCTTGGCGGCGCTCGCGGCGGCGGTTATGAGCGGCTCGGTTCTGAGCGGCTGTTCGGACGCGTCGAAGGCCACACCGGTGTCCCAGACCTTCTCGTTCGGCGGCAGGACGCTCGACGTGCGGGCGCACGACACCCCGACCGACCTCGTCGCGACGGACAGGAAGGACATCAAGGTCACCCTGTGGTTCGACGTGCACGGCACGAACCCCCACTCCAGCCAGACCCTCGAAGGAAGCACTCTCGATCTCGATGCCGGATGCTCCGGATGGGCCGACTGCTCGGCCAGGTTCAGGGTCGAGGTGCCCCGCGAGGTCAAAGTGCTGCGCGACGGCCGCGCGACCGATCTGCGCGGCCTGGCCGGGTGAGGTGACGAGATGATCGACACTCCGACCCTCGAACTGGTGGACGTCACCAAGACCTACAAGGGCGGCAAGCGCGCGGTCGACGGCGTCACCCTGCGGTGCGGCGCGGGACTGCTCGGCTTGCTCGGCCCGAACGGCGCGGGGAAGTCGACGCTGATGCGGATCTGCGCGACGGTCACCCGGCCGACGGGAGGCAGGGTCCTGTTCGACGGGACCGACGTGGTGTCCCGGCCCGGCGCGCTGCGCGGGGTTCTCGGCTACCTCCCGCAGGACTTCGGCGTCTACCCGCACCTGACCGCGCGGGAGTTCCTCTCCTACCTCGCCGCCCTGAAGGGGCTGGCCGCGCGTGCGACGCGTACGCGCGTCGACGAACTGCTCGAACTCGTCAACCTCACGGAGGCGGTCCGGACGCCCCTCGGCAAGTACTCCGGCGGCATGCTGCGCCGGGTCGGCATCGCCCAGGCCCTGCTGTCCGACCCGAGGGTGCTGATCGTGGACGAGCCGACGGCGGGGCTCGACCCCGAAGAGCGGGTGCGGTTCCGCGCCATGCTCGCCGACCTGGCGGAGGACCGGGTGGTCCTGCTGTCCACGCACATCGTGTCCGACATTGAGTCCGTCGCGTCCGACGTCGCCGTCGTGGCCGGGGGACGGCTGCTGCGGCGCGGCACCCCCGAGGCGCTGCTCGCCGAGGTAGACGGCCACGTCTGGGAGACGCTCGTCGATCCGTCCGAGGCCGCCGTCCTGCGGGAGCGCCACCCGGCCGGCCGCGTGATCCGCACGGTGGACGGGGTCCGTCTGCGGCTCCTGTCGGACACTCCGCCGGCCGCCGGCGCCGTACGGGTGCCTCCCGACCTGGAGGACCTGTACCTCGCCGTCGTGGGCGGCGGCGTCCGGGAGGCGGTCCGATGACGGCACGGGTCACGGCGCGGGCGATGATCGCGCTCGCCGTCGCCGACTTCCGGGAGCGGGTGCGGCGGCCCGCGTACGCGCTGATCCTGCTGGCGGCGGTCGGCCTGGCCCGGCTGGCCGTCCCGCCCGCGGACTCCAGATGGGTGATCCTGGACGTCGGGGGCTACCGCGGCGTCTACACCAGCGCCTGGGTCGGGACGCGACCGCGCTCGCCGGCGCCCTCTGGCTCACCATGGGCGGGTTCTACCTGGTACGCGACGCGATCGGCCGGGACGAGCGCACCCGCGTGGGCCAGCTCGTCGCCGCCACACCACTGCGCACGCCGGCGTACCTGCTGGGGAAGTTCCTCAGCGACTTCCTGGTGCTCGCCTCGATGGCCGGCGTGCTCGCGGTGGCCGCGCCGATCATGCAGCTCGCCCGCGGCGAGTCCGGGGCCGTGGACCCGGTGGCGCTCCTCCTGCCCTTCGCGACGATCACGCTGCCCCCGCTGGCGCTGACGGCGGCGGCCGCGGTGCTGTTCGAGACCGTGCCGCTGCTGCGGGGCGGCGTGGGAAACGTCGTCTGGTTCGTCGTCTCCCTGGTCCTCCTGATCGGCGGCCAGTCGCGGAAGGCGCCCCTCGGGGGTCTCGGGGTGCACGCTGCTACTCAGGGGGCCGCCGACTCGATGCGCGCCGCCCTCACCGCGCAGGGCGTCGATGCGCACGGCAGGGAGTTCAGCCTCGGCCTGACCTCCGTCGCCAGGCCGCTGCGCACCTTCCAGTGGGACGGCTTCTCGGTCACCGGCGCGTTCCTCGGCGGCCGTCTCGTCGTCCTCCTACTGGCGCTCGTCCTGGCGCTGCTGCCGTGCCTCTGGTTCGCCCGGTTCGACCCGGCGCGTCGTCTCACCGCCCCGGCCGTCGCGCCGTACGAGCGGGGCGCCACCGCCGAGAGCACGGGACCGGCCTTCCGGACTGCAACCGTCCCCGGGGGCGCGCCGCGTCCGGGACGGGCGTCGGGACGGCTTCTCTCCGGTGAGCTGCGCATCCTCCTCCAGGGCGTCTCGCGCTGGTGGTGGCTCGTGGCCGCCGGGGTGACGGCGGCCTCCTTCGCCACGCCGGAACCCGCGACCGCGCTCCCGTTCGCCTGGATATGGCCGGTGCTGATCTGGTCCCGGATGGGCACCCAGCGGGTGGAACACGGCGTGGAGGGACTGCTCGGCGCCTATCCCGCGCCCTGGCGCGGGCTGCTCGCGGAGTGGGCGGCCGGGGTCGTCCTCACGGCCGCGACCGGCGTGGGCCCCCTCGTCCGCATGGCGGTCGCCGCCGACTGGCCCGGAGTGGGGTCATGGGCGGGCGGCACGCTCCTGGTGCCCTCGCTCGCTCTGGCGCTCGGCGTGGCCTGCCGTACGCACCGGGTTTTCCAGGTCGTCTACCTCGGCCTGTGGTATCTCGCCGTCAACGGGACGGCGGCCGTCGACTACATGGGCGCGGTCCGTACGGGCGGGCTGCCCGCCGGGCCGTCCCCGCTCGTCGTGGCCGGCCTCGCCGCGGCCCTGCTCTGCGCCGCCCTGGCCGTCCGTACCGCCCGCCACGCGGCCCGCTGACGCGCGTGATCACGCTCAGTCGTCGCGCGCCAGGCGGGCGACGACTCCCTCTGGTCGGTCGTCTCCGCGGTTCGGTCATTTGGGGGCGTACGGCACAATCACTGATGTGCGAGTCGGATTGCTCGGGCCGTTCGAGGTCCGTAACGGCGATGGCGCCGTGGTGGAGGTCCCCGGGGTCCGGTTGCGCGCCCTGCTCGCCGCACTCGCCCTCGAACCCGGCCGGATCGTCACGCGTGCGAGGCTGGTGGACTGGATCTGGGGGGAGCGGCCGCCCGCGGACGAAGTGAACGCCTTGCAGGCGTTGGTGTCCAGGCTGCGCAGGGTGCTGCCGGACGGTGTGGTCGAGGCGCATTCCGGCGGCTATCGGCTGGCCGTGGCTCCCGACGCCGTGGACGTGTGCCGGTTCGAGCACCTGGTCGGTCAGGCCCGCACCGCCGAGCCCGCGGCGCGTGCCGATCTGCTGCGCTCGGCCCTGGCACTGTGGCGCGGGACGGCCATGGCGGACATCGCACTGCGGGACAGCGACGCGTTCGACGCCGCGGTCGCGCGTCTGGACGAACTCCACGTCGCCGCGCTCGGGGATCGGGTCGATGCGGACATCCGCCTCGGCCGCGGCTCGGAGCTGGTCTCCGAGCTGACCGAGCTGGTCGCCGCGTATCCGCTGCGGGAAGGGTTCGTGGCGGCCTTGATGCGGGCGCTCGCCGAAGCGGGGCGTACGGCTGAGGCGCTGACCGTGTACCAGCGGACGCGCGAGCGGCTCGCCGAGGAGTTGGGCACGGATCCGTCGGCCGAGCTCTCCGCGCTGCACACCGCGTTGCTGCGAGGCGAGCTGGGCGAGCGGGCGGAGAACGGCAGGACGAACCTGCGCGCCGAGCTGACCAGTTTCGTCGGCAAGGACGACGACGTCTCCGCGGTCGCCGGTCTGGCCGTCACGCACCGGCTGGTCACCTTGATAGGGGCGGGTGGCTCCGGCAAGACGAGGCTGGCCACGGAGACCGCACGGACGATGCTCGCCGAGCTGCCGGACGGGGCGTGGCTGGTCGAATTGGCCTCGGTGCGGGCGGGCGGTGAGCTGGCGCAGGCCGCCCTCACCGCGATCGGCCTGCGTGACCAGGCACTGCTCGGCGCGCGCGGGGTGGGGAACCGATGGATCAGCTCATCGCCGCGGTCCGGGAGCGCGCGATCCTGCTGATCCTGGACAACTGCGAGCACGTGATCGAGGAGGCCGCGGCTTTCGCGGACCGGCTGCTGGGAGAGTGCCGGAGACTGCGGATCCTGGCCACGAGCAGGGAACCGCTCGGTATCACCGGAGAGGTGCTGTGGCAGGTCGAGCCGCTCGCGCTGCCCGCCAAGGGAGCGGACCCCTCCGAGGCCGGTTCCTCCCCCGCCGTACGGCTGCTGCGGGACCGCGCGGGTTTGGTACGCAAGGACATCGGCTCCGACCCGCACACCCTGTCGGCCATGGCGCGGATCTGCCGGGCGCTCGACGGGATTCCGCTGGCGATCGAACTGGCCGCGGCGCGGCTGCGCACCATGTCCGTCGAGCAGCTGGCACGCCGGCTCGATGACCGATTCCACCTCCTGACCAGCGGCAGCCGTACGGCGCTCCCCCGGCACAAGACGCTGCGCGCGGTCGTGGACTGGAGCTGGGATCTACTGAGCGAGGCCGAACGCCGCGTGCTGCGGCGGCTCTCGGTGTTCTCCGGCGGGGCGAGCCTGGAAGCGGCCGAACGGGTGTGCGGGGACGAGGCGTCCGCCGGGGAGCAGGTGCTCGACGTGCTGACCGCGCTGATCGAGAAGTCGCTGCTGCTCGCCGACGGCGAGGACGCACCGCGCTACCGGATGCTCGACACCATCAGGGAGTACGCGGCGCACCGGCTCGCCGAAGCCGGGGAGACCGAGCAGGCGCGACGGGCACACCTCGCCTACTTCATCGAGCTGGCCGAGACGGCCGATCCGCACCTGCGCCGGGCCGAGCAGCTGGAATGGCTGGCCAGGCTCGAGGCCGAGCACGACAACATCAATGCGGCCCTGCGCGGGGCGATCGCCGAGGGATGGGCCCAGGAGGCGATGCGGCTGGTCGGGGCCGCGGGCTGGTACTGGTACCTCGGCGGGCACAGGGCCGAGGGCACCGAGTTGAGCATCGCGGCGGCCTCGATGCGCGGCGAGATGCACGGTGAGATGCACGGTGAGATGCACGGTGAGATGCACGGTGAGATGCACGGTGAGGTGCCCGACGAGGTGCGGGCGATGGCGTACCTCATCGTGACGATGTTCCTGACCGCCGGGGTCGGCGCGACCAGTATCAGGCGCGGGAGTGGATCCAGGAGGCGCACCGGCTCGCCCAGCGCAGCGGGTATCGCCACCCGCTGCTCGGGTTCGTCGGGGTGCTGGAGCGGATGCTGGAGGGCCCGGCGGAGTTCCTCCCCGCGTTCGAGCCGCTCATCGCCGACGACGATCCGTGGGTGCGCGCGCAGGCCAGGCTCGCCCGTGGCCGGCTGCGGCTCACGCTCGGTGGCGACGAGACCGACGTGGACGCCGACGCCGAAATCGCCCTCGCCGAGTTCCGCACGCTGGGTGAGCGGATGGGGATCTCGCTGGCGCTGACCTTCCTGGCCGATCGGCTCGCCATGCGCGGCGAGTTGGCACGCGCGTGTGAGCACTTCGAAGAGGCGATCGTGGCGCTGACCGAGGTGGGCGGGACCGAGGACGTGGTCGGCCTGCGGGCGCGGCAGGCTCAGCTGTACTGGCTGCTCGGCGACGAGCGGTCCAGCGCTTCCGCGATGGCGGAGGCGCAGCGGTGCGCGGGCGCGATCGGCTGGCCGGACTCGCATGCCGAGCTGGCGCTCGTGCAGGCGCAACTGGCGCGCTGGCGCGGCGAGCCGGACAAGGCACACGAGCACCTGGCCAGGGTGCGTGCCGTGCTGGACGACGCGGAAAGGAGCGACTCCGTCCATGCCGCGATCATGGACCTGTACGGCTACCTCACCGAGGATCTCGACAAGGCCCGCGCGTACCGGACCGAGGCGCTCCACGCGGTCATGAAGTACGAGCATCCGCCGACGATCGCCGAGGTGCTGGTCGGGATCGCGGATCTCGCACTGCGCCAGGGAGACCACGAGCAGGCCGCGCGGCTGCTCGCGGCGAGCGAAGGCGTGCGCGGCACGCCGAACCGTTCGCACCCGGACGTTTCCAGGATCGCCGCGGAGGCGCGGAATCGCCTCGGCGAAGCCGTGTTCGCCGAGGCGATCCGTGACGGGCGGCGGCGGGATTGGCGCGAGCTGGCCGAGATCACGCTCGCTTCTTGAACGACGCGCGCGCCCACAGGTAGCCGACCAACGCCAGCCCCGCGCACCAGGCGACCGCCGTGATGGCCGAGCCCGCCGACGGCGTGCCGGTCAGCAACCCGCGCAGGGTTTCGATGATCGGGGTGAACGGCTGGTATTCGGCGAATTGCCGCGCACCGGGACCCATCTTGCCGGCCGGCACGAACGCGCTGCTCAGGAAGGGAAGGAGCATCAGCGGGACAGCGGCGAGGCCCGCGCTTTCCGGCGTCTTCGCCGCGAGGCCGAACGCCACGGTCAGCCAGCCGATCGCGAACACCGTCAGCACGACGATGCCGATCACGCCGAGCCATTCCGCGAAACTCGCCGACGGCCGGAATCCCATCAGGAACGCGACCCCGGTGACGAACGCGATGGCCACCAGGCTCCGCAGCATGGTCACGATCACGTGCGCGTTCAGCACCGCGGCCCTGGACACGTCCATGACGCGAAGCCGGTTGATGAATCCGGTCGTCATATCGGAGTTCACCGCGATCGCGGTGGCGCCGATGCCGTAGCAGATCGTCGTCAGCATCAACCCCGGCGTCGCGTAGTCGGCGTAGTCGACGCCGACGCTGAACGCGTCGCCGAACACGTAGACCATCAGGAACATCAGAAAGACCGGCATGACGATGCCGTTGAACAGCGCCATCGGATTGCGCATCGTGTGCCGGAAGTTGCGCCGCAGCATGGTCCCGGAATCCGCGATGACGTTCATCGTGCACTGACCTCCTTGTTCGCGTTGCCGGTGAGGGCGAGGAAGACGTCGTCCAGGTCGGGTGTGTGCACCGACAGTTCCTCGACGTCGATGGAGTGCTGGTCGAGCCGATCGAGCAGCGCGCGCAACGACCTCACCCCGCCGTCGCCGGGCACCCGCAAGGTCAGCTCTTCGTCGTCCCTCGTGGACCCGGGCAGGATCCGTGCCGCGGCGTCGAGTTCGTGCCGGCCGGTGAACCGCAGCCGGACATGGCTGCCGGGGACCCGGCGCTTGAGCTCGTCGGCGGTGCCCTCCGCGACCAGCCGGCCCTGGTCGAGTACGGCGATGCGGTCGGCCAGCTCGTCGGCCTCCTCCAGATACTGGGTGGTGAGGAAGACGGTCGTACCGCCGGCGACCAGTTCCCGGATGATCTCCCACATGGTGCGGCGGCTGCGCGGATCGAGTCCCGTGGTGGGCTCGTCCAGGAAGATGATCTGCGGCTCGCCGACCAGCGTCATGGCGAGGTCCAGCTTGCGGCGCATGCCGCCGGAGTAGGACGCCGCCGGTTTGCCCGCCGCTTCGGCCAGATCGAACCGGTCGAGCAGCCGGTCGGCGATCCGCCTGCCCTCCGCCTTGGGCAGGTGCAGGAGATCCGCCATCATCAGCAGGTTCTCCTCGCCGGTGAGCAGGTCGTCCACCGCGGCGAACTGCCCGGTGACCCCGATCGCCGCGCGCACCGCCTTGGTTTCCGTGACCACGTCGTGCCCGGCGACGACCACCCGGCCGGCGTCGGGGGTCAGCAGTGTGGTCAGCACGTTCACCGTCGTGGTCTTGCCGGCGCCGTTGGGCCCGAGCAGGGCGAAGATCGTGCCGGCCTTGACGTCCAGGTCGATGCCGTCGAGCACGACCTTGTCCTTGTATGCCTTCCGCAGCCCCGAGGCCGCGATGGCTGAACCGTTCATGGCGTCCACGATCGCGGACCGCGCTGATACCGGGCCGTCGCCGAGCTGATACGTGTGTCAGCACGGCGAGGCCCGATGTCAGGGCGGTCGGCCATGGTGGGAACACGCACTCTCGCGAGTGAAGCCCAGCCGACAAGAGGAACGACCATGGTCCACACCGTCACCACCCTGCCGACCGCCCCGTCAGCCCGGCTGCCCCTTCGACCCGCCGGCGGAGCTGATCGACGCCCGCCGGCACGGCCCCATCAGCCGCTACCCCTTCCCGGACGGGCACCAGGGCTGGCTGATCACCGGATACGACCTGGTCAGGTCGGTGCTGGCCGACTCGCGGTTCAGCTCGCGCAAGGAGCTCATGATCCACCACCCGACCATCGACTTCACCGGCGTGGAGGTCCCTCCCGCGCCGCCCGGCGAGTTCCTCCTCATGGACGAGCCGCAGCACGGGCGCTACCGCAAACCGCTGGTGGGCAAGTTCACCGTACGGCGGATGCGGCAGCTCACCGAGCGCGTCGAGCAGATCACCGCCGACCACCTGGACGCCATGGAGAAGGCCGGACCGCCGGCGGACCTGGTGACCGCGTTCGCCAAGCCCATCCCCTCCATCGTGATCTGTGAGCTGCTGGGCGTGCCGTACGAGGACCGGGGCCGCTTCCAGGACCAGATCGACACGTTCCTCGGCGGGGAGTCGAGCGACGAGGACCTGATCGCGGCCTACACCGCGACCCAGCAGTACCTCGCGGAGCTGGTCGCCGCCAAGCGCGCGAACCCCACCGACGACGTGCTCAGCGACCTCACCGACAGCGATCTGACCGACGAGGAGCTGAGGGGGATGGCCCTGATCCTGCTGTCGGCCGGGTTCGACACCACCGCGAACATGCTGGCGCTGGGCACCTTCGCGCTGCTGCGCAACCCGGAGCAGCTGGCCGCGCTGCGTGCCGATCCCGCGCTCGTCGACCGGGCGGTGGAGGAGCTGCTGCGGTATCTGAGCGTCGCCAAGACGTTCATGAGGACCGCGCTGGAGGACGTCGAGCTGGGCGGCCAGACCATCGAGGCCGGCACGACGGTCATCCTGTCGTACAACACCGCCAACCGCGACCCCGAGCGCTTCGCCGATCCCCACGTGCTCGACCTCCGGAGGCAGGACGGCGGGCACCTGGCCTTCGGCCACGGCATCCACCAGTGCCTGGGTCAGCAGCTGGCCCGCGTCGAGATGCGGGTCGCGTTCCCCGCGCTGCTCAACCGCTTCCCCACGCTGCGCCTGGCCGTACCGGCTGAAGAGGTCGCCCTGCGCCCGGAGACCGCGGACATCTACGGGGTGAAGAGCCTCCCGGTCACCTGGGACGCGTGACCGGGAGCCCCGCGCCAGCGCTCGCCGGAGGAGTGGCGCCCGACTTCACGGTTCGTGGCGGCAGGAGCAGCGGTCCGCTCCCGAAGGGGTGTCGGCCCCTGCACGACGGGCGTCCACGGGCACCGGCAGGCCGGCCGCCAGCCGGTCGACCTTCTCGCTGAGCGCCCTGATCTCGTTCATGACCGCGGTGTGCTGCTCCAGTTCCAACGCCTGGTCCTCCTTCCACCGCTGGGCGTTGACCTCGGCCTCCATCGCGGACACGATCACACCGATGAGCAGGTTGAGGACGAAGAACGCCGTGATCACGATGAACGTGGCGAAGAAGATCCACGCCAGTGGCTCCTTGGCCATCACGTCCTCGGCCACCTGCGGCCAGTTCTCGACCGTGAGCACCGTGAACATGGTGAACAGCGACCGGCCGAGATCTCCGAAGTACTGCGGGGCCGCTTCGCGGAAGAGCTGTTCACCGATCACGGACGCCATGTAGAGCGACAGCAGCAGGAGGACCACGGCCGAGGCCAGTCCCGGAATCGCGGCGAACAGCGCCGAGACCACCCGCCGCATGCCCGGCACCACGGAGATCAGCCGCAGGACGCGCAGGAACCGGAAGAGCCGCAGGATCGACAACGACTCGGAGGCCGGCACGAGGGCGACACCGACGATGACCAGGTCGAACCAGCTCCAGGGGTCACGGAAGAACGCCTTGCCGTGCGCGACGATCCGCAGGAGGACCTCGACGACGAAGACGGCGAGGATGACCCGGTCGATCACGAGGAAGGCCGTGGCGTGGCGTCCGGCCAGCTCGGGCGAGGTCTCGAGCCCGAGCGCGATCCCGTTCAGCGCGATGACGGCGATGACCGCACGTTGGAAGACCGGAGAGTCGACGAAGACGCGGAGCCGTTCGCGATGGAAAACGGGCAATCCCACACCCCAGGAGATCGGACAGAGCAAACGCCCGAAATCTTACAGTTTGCACCTGACCACGGTTTCGGCGGAGCGTCACCGGACGTGAGCCGGCGTGGGGGCCGGGGGGGAAACAAACGAAGACGGTCGGCGCTCCGCCGCAGGCCGGGATGCCGGGGGCGCTACCGTCGGAGGGCCGTCGAGGGAAAGGTGACCATGAAGCCCGCAGACCCGTCCTTCCCGCCTGTCCGCCGCCTCGGCCTCGGCGACCTGCCCCACTGCCTCGACCTGGCGCAGGACCGCTCCTGGCCACGGGAGGAGCGCAAGTGGCGGCTCCTGCTGGAGAACGGCGAGGGCTTCGGCATCGACGCCCCGGACGGCGGCGGCCTGGCGGGGACCGTCGTCCTCACCCGGTACGGCAGGACGGCGGCCGCGGTCGGCATGATGCTGGTGGCCTCCCGCTACAGCGGGCGCGGGCTGGGGCGCCGCCTCATGAACCACGTCCTCGTGGAGGCCGGCGACGCGACCCTGTTCCTGTGCGCGACGGAGTACGGCCGGCCCCTCTACGAGAAGCTCGGCTTCGAGACGGTCGGCGTGGTCGAGGCCCGGGTCGGCCGCTTCGACACCGGCGACGACCCGTACGGCGGGCCGGGCACCGGGCGGACCGCCTCACGGCTCGCCGAGCCCGCGCGGGACCTGGCCGCGCTGTGCGCCCTCGACGTCGAGGTCTTCGGGGCCGATCGATCTCACCTGCTGGCCCGTCTGTTCGCCTTCGCCGAGCAGGTCCGGGTCGTCGAGCGGGACGGCGGGATCACCGGCTACGGGGCGGCCTGGCGGAGCGGTGACAAACTGTTCGTCGGACCGGTCGTCGCGGAGGACGACGAGACCGCCCGCGCCCTCGTCACGGACCTGGCCCGGGACGCGGACGTCCGGATCAGGATCGACCTCCACCACCGCCACCAGGAGTTGATCTCGTGGTTCGCCGGGCGCGGCCTGGCGCAGGCCTCCACGACGTCGTTCATGGTCCACGGCGGGCGGGTGCTCCCCGGCGACCGATCCCGGCTCGTCGCGTCGTTCATGTCGGCGCTCGGCTGAGCACCACGTCGGCGGCCGGCTGAGCACGGGAGGCGCCCTCGCCGCAGCCGCCCGTCCGGAGCGCGCGCCCTAGACGATGGGCGGGCGGCCGAGCCGGAGCATGCGCCAGGCGGTGCGCCAGGCCATGGGACGGCGCTCGCCCGCCGGCTCGCGCAGCCCCTCGAAGAAGCCGCGGAACCACGCCTTGATCGCGGGCATCGAACGCTCGCGTACGAGCGTGAGCACGACCCAGTTGAGCAGGTAGAGCATCGCGAGCGGCCACGGCAGGTTGCGCCGGGCCAGCCAGACGCGGTTGCGGGCGTTCAGCCGGTAGAAGTCACTGTGCCGGGACGGCAGCACCAGCGGGTGGTACATGACCGTCTCGGCGTCGTACTCGATGCGGTAGCCCTCGCCCAGCAGGCGCCAGGCGAGGTCGGTCTCCTCATGGGCGTAGAAGAACCGCTCGGGCAGCCCTCCGACCTGCAGGAACGCCGACTTGCGGATCGCGCAGGCACCACCGAGGAAGGTCGTCACAGGGGAGGACCGCTCGGGGTCGCCGGCCCTCAGGCGGGGCACGTGCCGCCGCTGCACCAAGCCGCCCTCAGGGTCCATCACCCGGAAGCTGATCACGGCGAGGTCGGGCTCGTGCGTGAACCGCTCGCGGACGTGCGCGGCGACCTTGGAGTTGGCGTACCAGCCGTCGTCGTCGAGGAACAGGACGATGTCGCCCGAGCACTCCTGCACGCCGCGGTTGCGCCCCTCGGGGATGCCCGCGTTGTGCTCCAGCCGTACGGTCTTGATCGTCGCGGCGGAGCCGGGAAGCGGCTGGACGGTCAGCTGCGGCACGTCCGCGCCGTTGCCGACGATGACCACCTCGATGTCACCGTCGGTCTGGGTGAGCGCGGATTCCACCGCCCTGTCGAGCTCGGCGATCCTGTTGCCCATGGTGAGGATGACACAGGAGATTTTCACCGCGTCATCGCCTCGACGTGGGGCGCACTACACACGACTTCATGATCACCGAGTCTGTATGGCCGGGCAATCCGGAATCTGCCTGGTTTACCGTGGAATAAGGGTATCGGAACTGCCAACAAACCCCTACCCAACCGCCGATGTACGACCGACCGGCATGCCGGGCGGGAGACGGCGCGCTCATGACAGCCGCCGGGAGGCGAGGATGCTGACCAGGTGCAGCACGAGCTGGACTCCCGCGATCACGACACAGGCGACCACGAGGATCCGGGTGGCGGAGAACCAGTTGTCGAGCACCGCCGCGACCACGACGATCAGCGACAGCTCGACGGCCTGGATCAACCGGTGGAACCGCAGCGCCGCCGCGGCCCTGCGGGCCAGCGCGAGCCGCGGCGAGGTGAACTGCTGCGCGGCCGCCTCGGTGGTCGCCACCAGGCCCGACCGGGCGCGGGCGACGTCGACCAGGTCGGTCTCCGACTTGATCAGGATCGCGCCGAGCGCCGCGGCCACGCCCATCACCGTGTACCAGTCGGGCAGGGTCTCCGAGGCCCGGAAGCCCAGCCCGATCAGCAGCGCCGCCTCGGCGAAGTAGTGCCCGACCCGGTCGAGATAGACCCCGGTGATCGAGGTGCGGCCGGTCCACCGGGCCAGCTCCCCGTCCGAGCAGTCGAGCAGCAGGTAGACCTGGATGAGCAGGGCCGCGCCCAGCGCCGCCCAGAAGCCGGGGAGGGCGAGCACGGCGCCCGCCGCCACCCCGCACACGATCATCAGGCCGGTGACCTGGTTCGGCGAGATGGGTGTCTTGGCCAGCAGCCAGGTGGCGTAGATGGACAGCCGCCGCATGTACAGCAGGCCGGCCCAGTGCTCGCCGCTGCGGCGGTCCATGGTGGTCTGCGGCTGGGCGACCGCCCGAAGCTCAGCGACCGACGGCGCGGACATAGTCCTCAACTCTCCCCCGGACCTCGTGCTCCGACAGCCGGAGGTGCTCAAGGATGGTGTAGCGGCCGGGCCGGGTGCTGGGGGCCAGCATCACCGCGGCCGTGAACTGTTCGGTCGTCAGGCCGACGTCGTCGGGTGCGACGGGCAGGCCGTGCCGCCTGAGGCAGCCGGTCACCTGGCCGAGCCGGTGCGCGTCCTCGCGGAGGAAGTAGCAGAACGCCGCGCCGATGCCGGCCAGCTCACCGTGATTGGAGGTGCCGGGGAAAAGCTGGTCCACAGCATGAAGGATCTCATGATCGCCACCACTCGCCGGACGGCTTGACCCTGCGATGACCATCGACATCCCCGACAGGATCAGCGCCTCGGCGAGCACGGTCAGGAAGGCGTCCGACTCGATCGAGTCCTGCCGGCCGAGCACGGCCTCGGCTGCCGTGCGCGACATGGAGATCGCCAGCCCGTCGATGGGCTCGCCCCGCTCGGCGTTGCCGAGCTGCCAGTCCTCGATGGCCGACAGGTTGCTGAGCACGTCGCCGATCCCGGACCGGACGAGCGAGGGCGGGGCGTCGTGGACGAACTCGAGGTCCACCATGATCGCCAGCGGCATCGGGACGCCGAACGAGCCCTTGCCGCCCTCGTACACCAGCGAGGCCACCGGCGAGCAGATGCCGTCGTGCGAGAGGTTGGTGGCGACGGCGACCATCGGGATGCCGGCGAGCGACGCGGCGTACTTGGTGGCGTCGATCGTCTTGCCGCCGCCGACGCCGATCACCGCCTCGTAGTTGCCCTTGCGCAGGTCCGCGCCGAGTGACACGGCCGCGTCCACGGTGCCGTCCGGCACCCGGAGCACCTTGGCCTCACCCAGCGAAGGCGCGATGACCTCCGCGATGCGGTCGCCCTGCCCGACGCCGACCGCGACCGCCACCCGGCCGGAGGTGGCCACCCTGCTGTCCGCGAGCAGGGTGCCGAGCTGCGCGATCGCGCCCCGCCGCACCTCCATCTTGAGGGGGGCGGGGAGCATCCTTGCCAGAATCGGCATGCGTACTCCTCAGAAGGCCGCGGACATCAGTAACGGCACGCGATCTCACGGGCCTTCGCGAGGTCGTCGTGGTTGTCCACCTCGACCCACTCGACCTTGCCGATCGGCGCGACGGCGATCTTCTCGCCGCGCTCGACCATCTCCTGGTAGCCGTCCTCGTAGTAGAGCTGCGGGTCGCGCTCGAAGGTGGCCTTGAGCGCGTCGGCGAGCCGCTCGGCCGCGCCCGGCCGAATCAGCGTGGCGCCGATGTACTCGCCGTACGCCTCGGCCGGGTCCATCAGCTTGGTGATCCGCTTCAGCCAGCCGTCCTCCAGTGTGACCTTCATCTCCTCGTCCGCCAGCGACTTCACGTCGTCGACCGCGAGCAGGATGTCGGAGGTGTCCTCGGCGGCCAGCAGGGTCCGCTCCACCGACACGGGGTGGACGGTGTCGCCGTTGACCAGCAGCGCACCCTGGGAGAAGTAGTCGCGGGCACACCACAGCGAGTAGGCGTTGTTCCACTCCTCGGCCTTGTCGTTGTGGACAAGCGTGAGCGTCACCCCGTGGCGCCGCTCCAGGTCGGCCTGCCGTTCCCGTACGGCCTGGGCCTGGTAGCCGACGATCACCACGACCTCGCGGAGGTCCACGGCCGCCAGGTTACGCAGGGCGATGTCGAGGATCGTGGTCTCACCGTCGACCGGCACCAGCGCCTTCGGCAGCGTGTCGGTGTACGGCCGCAGGCGACGTCCGGCTCCGGCGGCCAGCACCATTCCGAGCAATTTCCCGCACTCCTTGAGGTCGAGCGTCAGACAGTAACCCCAAAGGTTAGTTGGCTCGGCACCCCGCTTGGGTAATCCACCGTTGGTCTGACGTTAATCCTGTGGTGCCGGTTCCACGGCCTCGTCGGGAGTGCGGGGGGCGGCGAGCCAGCAGGTCAGGCTCTCCCAGCCGAACAGGCCCCACAGGTAGAGCGCGAGCAGCACGAACACGGCGGTCATCACGTCGAGCAGGCCGCCCAGGGCGACGACGAGCATCCGGCCGTCCCAGCCCAGCCCGGCCGTCGCCAGCCACGGCGGCGGATACACGTGCTGGCGCAGCCGGTAGACCGTGTCGTAGTGGTGGAAGGCCATCGCGCCGAGCAGCGCGACGACGAGCACCGGCGGGACGGAGCGGGCGAACCCGGCCGAGGCGATGAAGCCGTACTCGGTCAGCCGCAGGATCGGGGGCGCCAGCCAGTCGAGCCGGCCGTCGTGCCGGTGGGCGCTGCCCGCCCCGGCCAGCAGCAGGGCCACCGCCGGGGCGAAGACCGCGAAGTCGTCGGCCCCCGGCGATGCCGAGCACCAGCAGCACGGCGGTCACGAAGGCCCCGGCGACCGCGGGCGGCAGCGGCGGGAGCTGCCCGGCCACGAGCAGCCCCATCGCCTTCGACAGCGGGCCGTCGTCGCGGTAGGCCACCACGACGCTGCGCGGCACCGGGGTCATGCGCACGGAGATCGCGCCCCTTGCCTTCCCACCGGCCTCGCGGGGGCGACGACTCATGCCACCTCCTCGCCTTCGGCTCGGAGCGGCATTCGCCAGACGCTGTGTCTACCGATTCGCTCGCTACGCTCGCTCATGCCACCTCCTCGCCTTCGGCTCGGAGCGGCATGCGCCAGACGCTGTGTCTACCGATTCGCTCGCTACGCTCGCTCATGCGAACGACCTCGCCATCCGCCCGGCGGCCGTGTAGGCCAGCGCCACCACGCCCCAGCCCAGCAGCGCGAGGAACGTCACCCGCGCGTCGAACAGCGCGGCCGTCACCGCGATCAGCGCCATCCGCTCCCCAATCGGCAGGACGATCATCTTCTTCGCCCAGTAGGCCACGCCCCGCGCGCCGCTCAGCGCGTCGAGCCGCCGCGACAGCGCCAGCACCGACCCGGTGCCCTTCGCGGCGGCCGCCGCGGGCGCCTCGTCCCAGGGCACGGCCATCGGGCGCGGGGCCGCCGCCCGCAGGTCCGCCGCTCTGGCCCGGTCGGCCACCGCGCCCGCGTAGGAGAAGTCGATCATGTGACGGATCGTCTGGAGGATCATCGCGCCCACCGCAAGGGCCCAGATCTCCCACGGCTCCCGAGGGCCGGCCGCGTATCCGGCCGCCAGGCCGACGTACACCAGGTATTCCTTGAGCCGGTCGCAGATCGCGTCGAGCCAGCTCCCGAGCGGGGAGAACCTGCGCGTGTACCGGGCGAGCTGCCCGTCCAGGCAGTCGAGCACGAACGACAGGTAGAGCGCGACGGCGCCGACCACGAGCCCCGCCCTGCGGCCGTCGGAGAACCAGATCGCGGCGATGGCGGCGAATCCGACCGAGATGCCGGTGACCGTATTCGGGGTCAGGCCGAGACGGACGGCCGGCCTGATGAGGTGACGCGACCACGAGCTGACGCAGTGGGTGGCGAAGAAGCCGTCGCCGCTCTTCACCGCGGCGTCGAGCCTGGCCTGTGCCTCGTCGACGTCGGCCAGTTCGCGCACCGCGCGCTCGGCGGCGGGGCGTGTGCCGGCCCGCCCGCAGTGCAGGGTGTTCAACGAGACGGCGTGCACCTGGACGCCCGCCCGCACCAGGCCCGTGAGCAGCAACTCCGGCACCTCGCCGTCGCCGACCCGCCCGAGGTGGCGGCGCTGGGCCAGGTCGGCCAGGTCCTCGGCGATGTCGGCCAGCCCGGCCAGATGGGCCTCCCCCACCTGGAGGACGCCGCGGAAGGTGCCGTTGGCCCACTCGACCTCGTGGAAGGACGTGCCCGCCGACACGACGCGGCCCCACTCGGTCCGTACGGGCGGCCGCAGCGGGGCCGGGTCGCCGCTGGCGACGATCGCGCCGGTCGGGCGCGCGGGATGTTCGAGCAGCAGCGACAGCGCCTCGGTGTGCGCGACCACGTCGGCCGCGAGCACGGCCACCGGGGAGGTGGAGGCGCGGGCCGTCTTGGCCACGATCCGCAGGTCCTCGGCGAGCCCGTCGCTGACGCAGATCTGGTGCCGCGTGCCGCTCGCCGCCGCCCTCTCCCATCCCCCCGCCTGGGCGTCCTGGCTCCGCACCACCACCAGCACCTCGCGGACCGGCAGCGTGAGGAGCTGGGCGGTGAGCCGCTCCAGGAGGCTGCCGTCGGACCGGGCGCCGTCGGACCAGGGCAGACCGGCGGCCGGCGAGGTCGCGAGGACGACCGCCACCGTCTCTGTGTCCCGTGACGTACCGGGCTTGCTCGGATCCGCCCCCATATGGAAACCCGCTTCACGTCGACCGCACGTGCTCACCTCGCAAAGTAACCGAGTGATCACTAGGTGGCAATCACCTTCTCCGGCTTCCGGCACGGGTATGGTCTCCTTCCGGGGAGGACATCATGATCGCCGAATCGCGTCTGCGCAGGGTGGGGGTGGTGCTGGCCGGCGGCGTCGGTCAGCGCGTGGGCCTCAACACCCCGAAACAGCTTCTGAAGATCGCCGGGAAGACGATTCTGGAGCACACCCTCGACGTGTTCGACGGCCACCCGGAGATCGACGAGGTCGTCGTCCTGATGGCCCCCGGCTTCGTCGCGGAGGCCGAGGAGCTCATCAGGAGGAACGGCTACACCAAGGTCGGCCGGGTGCTCGAAGGAGGCGCGAGCCGCACCGAGACGACCTGGCGGGCGCTGTGCGCGCTGGGCGAGCAGGAGTGCGACGTGCTGCTGCACGACGCCGTACGGCCGTTGATCGAGCCCCGCATCATCAGCGAGTGCGTGGCCGCGCTCGAACGCTACGAGGCGGTCGAGGTGGCGATCCCGTCCTCCGACACGATCGTGGTGGCCGCGCCCGGCCCGCGCGGCGACATCATCCGCGACATCCCCGACCGCTCCCGGCTGCGCCGGGGGCAGACCCCGCAGTGCTTCCGGCTGTCGGTGATCCGGGCGGCGTACGAGCGGGCCCTGGCCGACCCCGAGTTCCCCTCGCTGCCGACCACGGACGACTGCGGCGTCGTGCTGCGCTACCTACCCGACGTGCCGATCTACATCGTGCCCGGCAGCGAGCACAACATGAAGGTCACCCATCCGGTCGACGTGTTCATCGCCGACAAGCTCTTCCAGCTCGCCGAGAACACCGCGCCCGCGCTGGACGAGGAGGCCTACCGGGCCGGGCTCGAGGGCCGCACGCTCGTGGTCTTCGGCGGCAGCTACGGCATCGGCGCGGACATCGTCGCACTGGCCAGGGGCTACGGCGCGAGCGTCCACTCGTTCTCCCGCAGCCAGAACGGCGTGCGCGTCGAGGACGTCGCCGCGGTGGAGGACGCGCTCGCCCGGGTGTACGCCGAGACCGGCAGGATCGACTACGTCGTCAACACGGCGGGTGTGCTGCACATGGGCAAGCTCGGCGAGGCCGGGCAGCACACGATCGAGGAGACCATCGGGGTCAACTACCTCGGACCGGTCAATATCGCCCGCGCGTCCGTGAAATACCTGATGGAGACCCGCGGCCACCTGCTGCTCTACACCTCCTCGTCCTACACCCGCGGCCGGGCCGACTACAGCCTCTACTCCTCCACGAAGGCCGCCGTCGTCAACCTCACCCAGGCGCTCGCCGACGAGTGGGCCTGCCAGGGTGTCCGCGTCAACTGCGTCAACCCCGAGCGCACCGCCACCCCCATGCGGCTGCGCGCGTTCGGCGAGGAACCCGCCGGAACGCTTCTCTCCCCCGCCGCCGTCGCCCGCACCAGCATCGACGTGCTGCTGTCCCGCCTCACGGGACAGGTCGTGGACGTACGGCTCAGCCGATGACCGCAACCGCGTACCCGCGAAAACACGGAGGGATGGGCGCTCGCCCATGGGGGGAAACAACAGGGGGCGCAGGGCCCCGAACGCACTGGTCGCGCTGGTCCGGCGGCCGGCGCTGAGAAGCCTGGCCGGTGGGCGCAGGGGCGCGTTCACCGCGCTCACACTCGCGTCGTACCCGGCCCTGCTCGCGGCCGCCGTGTGGCCGCTGCCCGCGACCTTCGCGGTGCTCGTGCCGCTGTCGTACGCCGCGGAGGCCGTGCTGCCCGGCCGGGCGGCGGGGGCGCTGAGCCGGGCCCATCTCGGGGCCACGGTCCGCTTCCTGTCGCGTGAGACGGCCGCCGTCGTGCTGCTGGCGCGGCTGGCGCCGGGGCGGCCGTGGTGGTTCGCGGCGCTCGCGGCCGGGCTGTTCCTGTTCCACGGCCTGCGGGCCGTGCAGACGTGGCTCGCCGAGCACGTCGACCGCCGGCACAACCAGATGCCGGTGGTGACCCGCAACATCGACCTGCCCGCGCTGCGGATCCCGCCCGCGCCGCCCCGCGCGCTGCTCACCTGGCGGGGCGCCAAGCTGCTCCACCTCGACGCGCTCGCGGTCGTGCCCGCGGCGGCAACGGCGCCCATGGGCCTGGGCTGGACGGGCGTGGCGGGGGCCGTCGCGGCCCTGATGCTGGAGGTCACCGCCGTGGTCGCCCTGCTGGCCCACGCGAGGCGGGCCAGGCACCTGGGCGACCGGCGGCGGGTCCTCGCCGCCGTGGACGACTGGGTCGCGGCCTACCGGCCCGAGGTCGTCATGTACTTCTCCGGGCCGGCCACGGCGGTCTACCAGGCCACCATGTGGCTCGGCACACTGGAGCGGATCACGCCGAGGACGCTGGTGGTGCTGCGCGAGCGGCCGCTGGCCACGGCCCTCGGCCCGACCACGCTGCCCGTAGTGTGCATCCCCTTGTCGGTCGACCTGATGAACTTCCGCGCGCTCGACGGCGTGCGGGTCGCGCTGTTCCCCGCCAACGTCGGCAACAACATCCACATGCTCCGGGTGCCGGGCGTGCGGAGCGTGTTCATCGGCCACGGCGACAGCGACAAGGAGGCGTCCTTCAATCCGTACACGAAGGTGTACGACGAGGTCTGGGTGGCCGGACCGGCCGGGCGCGACCGCTACCTGCGCGCCCAGGTGGGCGTGCGGGACGAGGCCATCGAGGAGGTCGGCCGCCCCCAGCTCGCCGGGGTGCTGCGCACCAGCCCGTACGCCGAGGGGGCGGCGCCGTACCGGACGGTCCTGTACGCGCCCACGTGGGAGGGGTGGAGCGACGACCTGTTCCACAGCTCCCTCGTCGCCATGGGACCCGCGATCGTGCGCGCCCTGCTCGACCAGCCGGTGCGGGTGATCTACAAGCCCCACCCGCTCACCGGGCACCGCTCACCGGCGGCCAGGGCGGCGCACCGGAAGATCATGTCCCTGCTGCACGAGAGCACCGGCATGCCGCATCTCATCGTGACCGGCCGGGAGCCGTCGCTCTACGAGTGCTTCAACGAGGCCGACGTGCTGGTCTCCGACATCTCCAGCGTGGTGTCGGACTTCGTGGCCAGCGGCAAGCCGTACGTCGTGGCCAACGTGGCGGACCTGCCGCCGGACCGGTTCCGCGAGCGCTACCCGGCCGCCGGGGCGGCGTACCTGCTCGGGCCCGACCTGGCGGAGCTTCCCGGCATCCTGCGCAGTCTCGGCGCCCCTGGGGAGGACGAGATGGCCCCGGCCCGGCGGGCCCTGCGCGCCTACCTGCTCGGCGCCGACCATCCGGACCCGCTGGCCCGCTTCGAGGAGGCCGTACGGCGTGCCGCCGCCCGCGCCGAGGCCCGCGCCCGCTCCCTCGGCCTCGAAGCCCTCGTCCCCTCCGCGCGCGACTGAACGAACCGAGGAGACAGCCCTATGGATGCCGCTGAAGCGCCGCCCAGGCCCGCTCTGGCGCCGGTGCCCGGCCGGCCGCTGCCCAGAACCCCGCGCGAACTGTTCGATGCGCTGCCTCCGCTGCCCGGCCTGCGGACAGAGGTGATCGACGGACGGCTCGTCACCCGCCTGCGGGACGCTCCCGAACACGCGTCGGCGGCGATGCGGTTGTTCGAGGCACTCCTGCCGCTCATGAACGAACGAGGATGGGAGGGCTTCAGCGGGAACGTGGACGTGTGCATCGACGGCAGCCGGGATCCGGTAGAGCCGGACTTCGTCATCGCACCGTTCGACTGCCCGCGTTGGGGGAACCGTGAGTTGTTCTCTTCCGGGCTTCTGCTGGTCGCCGAGGTGGTCTCGAAGGGGAGCGCGGAGGACGACCGTCTCAAGAAGCCGGCGATCTACGCCGGGGGCGGGGTCCCGGTGATGCTCCTCGTGGACCCGCTGACGAGGCCCGCGTCGGTCACGGTCTACAGCGACCCCAAGGAGGGCCTCTACCAGGTGACCTCGACGGTGCCGTTCGGGCGGGAGATCCACGTCCCCCACCCGATCGGCTTCACGCTGGACACCTCAGTCTTCGAAGAGGTCTTCTAGGCTCGCCCGTTCCGGCTTGGGACGGGGCTTGCTTAGCTTCGGGGGGCTGGTCAGGAAGCCCGTCCCCCAGGAGACGTGCATGGTGGCGTACACCAGCGGCAGGCGTACGAGCGCGGCGCCGGACAGTCCGCGGCCGGTGAGGACCGAGCCCGCGAGGATCGCCGCGAGGTAGCCCCCGGGGATGATCAGGCCGGGCCAGAAGAAGGGCGAGACCACCAGGCCCAGCGCCATCGCCGCCACGGCGGCGGGCGGGGCGAGGTAGCGCAGGTTGATGGTGCCCTGGTGGGTGCGGGAGACGACCCGCCGCCAGCGGCCGTAGTGGAAGTACTGCTTGGCCAGGGCGCGCACGTTGGGCCGGGGACGGTAGGTGACGCGCATTCTCGGCTGGAACCACACCAGCCCGCCGGTCTCCCGGATGCGGTGGTTCATCTCCCAGTCCTGCGCGCGCAGGAAGTGCTCGTCGTAGCCGCCCACCCGGTCGAGGGCGCTGCGGCGGAAGACGCCCAGGTAGACGGTGTCGGCCGGGCCGGCCTCCCCGCCCGTGTGGAACCGCGCGTTGCCCACGCCGATCTTCGAGGTCATGGCACAGGCCACCGCCTGCTCGAACGGCGTGATCCCCTCGGCGGCCATGATGCCGCCGACGTTGTCCGCGCCGGTCTGCTCCAGCGTCTCCACGGCCGTACGGAGGTAGTCGCGGGGCAGGATCGCGTGCCCGTCGACCCGCGCGACGATGGGGTTGCGGGAGGCCGCGATGGCGGCGTTCAGGGCGTTGGGGGTGCGGCCGGTGGGATTCGGCACGACGACGACACGGCGGTCCTCGGCCGCGATGGCGTCGGCGACCTCCTGCGTGCGGTCGTGGGAGGGGCCAACGCTGATGACGACCTCGAGAGGGCCCTCGTAGTCCTGTTCGAGGACCTGCCGTACGGCGTCGCGCAGGTGCCGCTCCTCGTTGAGCACCGGCATGATCACCGACACCGGCGGCCAGGGCCGCGCCGGATTCTGGCTCGACTGTCGCGAGTCGGGAAAGGGCTTCATGGCGGCGCTCACGCTACTGTACGGAGGGGTGGAGACGGCAACCGGAGGACGGGAATGCCCGGCGACCATGAGGAGGACTCCGGCGTCCGCGTAGGGGGCGACGGGTACGGCGGGGTAAGGGTGACGGCGCAACGCGCCCGCCGACGAAGGTCGAACCTCCGATCCCTGGTCATTTCGGGCTCGCTGTCCGGAGTCGTGCTGATCGGCTCGGGCATCGCGTGGGTGGCGCCGAACTACGCGCTCAACCGGATCCACTCGGTGGACGCCGGCACGAGCGAGGCCGAATCCACGGGCGCGATGAACATCCTGCTGGTGGGCGTGGACAAGCGCGACAACCTGACCAGGCGCCAGCAGAACCAGCTCCACCTCGGCCGCGACGTCGGGCAGCGCACCGACACGATGATGGTGATCCACCTGTCGGAGGACCACCGCAAGGTGACCGTGGTCAGCCTGCCGCGGGACACCTGGACGACGATCCCCGGCAAGGGCGAGCACAAGATCAACTCCGCGTACCAGTTCGGTGGCGCCAAGCTGGCCGTGAAGACGGTCGAGCAGGCGACGGGCCTGCGCATCAACCACTACGTCGAGGTGAACGTGCTCGGGTTCATCGACGTGGTGGAGTCGCTGGGCGGCGTCACCGTCTGCACGCCGGTGCCCATCGACGACCCGAAGACCAAGCTGAACCTGCAGCCCGGGACGTACACGCTGGACGGCGTCAACGCGCTCGCGTACGCGCGTACGAGGGCCACGGCGCGCTCCGACCTCGACCGGATCGACCGGCAGCAGCAGGTCATCTCCGCGCTGCTCGGCAAGGCCCTCAGCGGCGGCACGCTGGCCAACCCCGCCAAGCTCGCCGGGTTCCTCGACTCGACGTTCAAGACGCTCACGGTGGACGCGGCCCTGCAGAAGGACCTGCTCGGCATGGTGAACCAGTTCAAAGACGTCTCGACCGACGACGTGTCGTTCGCGACCGTCCCGCTGGCCGACGTGAACTACCACGCGCCCACGGGCGAGTCGGCGGTGCTGTGGGACAAGCCGGCCGCCCGCGACCTGTTCCAGCGGATCGACGCCGACCAGCCCCTCGTCAAGCCGTCGGCGAAGGCCTCGGCGTCCGCCTCGGGCAGCCCCGCGGCGCCGGCGAGCGCAGCGCCCTCTCCTGTGCCCTCCTCTGGGCCCTCCCCGGCCACGACGGCGCTCACGATCCCGCCGGGCCGCATCTCGGTCAAGGTGCTCAACGGCACGCTCATCACCGGCCTTGGCGCGACCACGAAGGCCCGCCTCGTCGAGGCCGGGTTCATGGTGCCGTCACCTCCCGGCGACACGGCCCGCCGCGACTTCGCCACCACGGTCGTCCGTTACCCGCCCGGCCGCGAGGACTCGGCGCGTACGGTGGCCGCCGCCATTCCCGGCGCCGAGTTGCGTGAGCAACCGGACGTCACCGGCATCGAGGTCGTCGTGGGCCAGAAGAACCACGACGTGAAGAAGGTGACGGTGGCCGCGCCGGAGGGCTCCGCCACGCCGTCGGCACCTGCACCGCAGGCGACCCCCTCGGCCCGCACCGCCACACAGAACATCTGCAAGAAGTAACCGCCCCGGCCGGCACTCGCCTCCGGTCCGGCAGAACTGCCGCAGCCGATCGGCGACCACCGGCCTGGCAGCGCCGTGTCGGAAGCACGGGTTTGGAGGACCGTACGGACGAGACCCACTGAGAGCCAACTGAGATCGCGTCAACATACGACGGTCTCTCAGTTAGCATCAGTGGAGCCGGAGGCGCTGAGCGCCATCCTCGACACCGTCGGCAAAGGCGTGACGGCGGACGCCCTGGAGTCTGAAACCCTGGACTTCAAACTCGTCGCCGACTCCCCAAAGGCCACCTTCAATCTGCTGGCCGATGCCCTGGTCTGCTTTATCAACGCCCAAGGCGGCACGGTGGTACTGGGCGTGGACGACAAGGCGACAGCGCGGGAGAACGCCTTGCGCGGCGTGCCCGCCTCGTACTCCTTGGACGGCATCCGCAAAGGGGTCTTCGACCGGACGTCTCCGCCGATCACGCCGTTCGTCGTGGAGAGGTTCGTGGACGGCGTCCGCCTGGTCGCCCTGTCCGTTCCCCGCGGAGTCATGCCGCACAGCAACACCGCGGGCCTCGCCACCCGTCGCCTCGGTAAGGAATGCCTTCCGTTTCCGCCCTCGCAGCAGCGCGAGGTGCTGATCGCGCGAGGACAGATCGACTGGTCTGCCGAGGCATCTCGTGCGGGGCTCGATGACCTGAGCGCCGTGGAAGTCGCCCGGCTTCGTGATCTGCTGGTGGCGACCGGCCGCGATCACCTCGCAGAACTGTCTGACCGGGCGATGCTCGAAGCGCTGCGACTCATCGCTCCGGACGGCGCTGTCACCAACGCATTGAGCGGGACGATGTCCAGCAGCGCGGACAGCTTGGCGTGCTGGGTCTCGTGGGCGAGCGTGACCGCCAGCGTGTGCGGGTCCGGCGGCGTGGACAGCGCGATGCAGCCGAACGTCTCCCGCGAGGTCGCGCTGGACAGGCCCTGGTCGGGCGCGGTGAGCGGGGTGAAGACGGTGATCGCCGCGGCGACCTCGTCGGCCACGTCCGGGTGGTTGCGCGCCAGCAGGCCCCACGCCTCCTGGAGCACCCCCTGCCAACGCTCGGTCTCCGACTCGCTCAGGCGGCTGCGCAGGTTGCCCGAGCCGGGCATCCGGTGCGGGTCGAGGTCGTCGACGAGCACCCGGAACGACCGTCCGCCCGCCTCCGCCGACAGTGACCGCAGCCCCGCCCATCCGGGGGCCGCTCCCCCGATCCGTACGGCGACGCCCTCCACGCTCACCTCGGCTCCGTCCGGAGCGGAGTGGACCGTGGCGGTGGCGTCCCCGGCCGCGCTCGCACCGGGCAGCGTGACCTGGCCCAGCGAGGGGATGGTGACCACGCCGCCGGTCATCGGCACGTCGACCTCGCAGGTCACGCCCGCCCGGACGACCGCCGCGGCGGCGACGGACGCCAGCGGCGCTCGATCGCCTTCGCGTGGTCCCCCTGCTCCAGCCACAGCAGCCCGTCGATCCTCAGCACCCTGGCGACGCCGTCGAACCGCTGGCGTTCCGCGTAGAGCACGGCCGCCTCCTCGCAGTGCCGTCGCGCGGTCTCGATCTCGCCGTTGGCGACGGCCACGTCGGCGAAGATCTCGGCCGCCTCGGCGCGCACCCACGACTCGCCGAGGTCGGAGGCCCGCACCGCCTCGTCGGCGAGCCGCCTGGCCTGCTCCCACTTGCGTCCCGCCAGGGCCGCGCGGGCGGCCCGGAGGTACGCCTCGGGGGAGTCGGCGCGGGAGATCGGCCGGATGAGCCGGTCGTGGGCGAGCTCGTACCACCGGATGCCCCGCCGGTGCTCGGCCCGCAGGATGTGCCGGTCCTCCAGGGCCCGGGCGACCGCGTTGGGCATGCTCCGGGTCTGCTGCAGGCGGTCCAGCGTCATCTCCGACACGTTGCCCGCCTCGTCGGCGATGACGGCGGTCCGCAGGTCGTCGACGAGCAGCTCCGCGGCGGCCGGCGTGATCGTCCTGCCCGTGTCGCGCAGCGGCCCGGCCACCGCCTCGCGGGCCGCCTCGGGGGTGAACGGCCGCAGGTGGAAGCGGGCCCGCGAGCCCTCGCCCGCATCCTGCGGTTGAACGGCGAGTATCGCCAGGCCTGCGACATCGGCGAGGACGCCTACGACTACGGCGTGCAGGAGCTGGGCCGCGAACACCCCTGGACGCTGCGCACCGCCAAGGACCTGTCGATCGCCAAACGCCGCGCCGGGCTGGTCGAGGAGGCGCTCGACCTGGCCCGGGTCACCTACGAGCTGCAGGAGCGCATCTTCGGCCTCGACCACCCCGACACGCTGGCCGCGGCGCTGTGCCTGGCCAACGCGCAGCGCGCCTCCGGGGCGATCGGCGACGCGCTCGCCCTGCTGCAGGACATGACGGCCCGTTATCCGCGGATGTACGGCGACGACCACCCGTTCAAGTACGGCTGCGACACCAACCTCGCGCTGCTGCTTCGCGTGGACGGGCAGGCGGACCAGGCCAGGGAGATCGACGCACGGGCGCTGAAGGGCTTCGACCGCCGGACCCGGGACCACCACTTCTCGCTCACCTGCGCGATCAACCTGGCCAGCGACCTCGCGGAGCTGGGCGATCCCGAAAGTGCCAGGGAGCTCGGCGCGAGCACGCTCGAGCGGCTGCGGGCCCTGCTCGGCGAGGACCACCCGCTGACCCTCGCAGGCGCGGCCAACCTCGTCGTGGACCTGCGGACGCTCGGGGTCACCGCCGAGGCGGAGGCGCTCCTGGCCGACACCCTCGACCGGTACGCGCGGGTGCTCGGCACCGACCACCCCGACGCCGTGGCGACGCAGGAGGGCCGCCGTCTCGACTTCGACTTCGACCCGCCGGTCCTGTGACCGCCGACGGCCCGCGTGACCGGCGAGGCCTCAGCCGAACTCCCCCAGGGCGTAGATGTCGCCAAGGCCGATCAGGCGGATGACTGGTGCTACCGGGCCTGCGTCCCGATCGCGCCGCGGACCGCGTCGAGGAGCGTGGCGGCCCTGCGGTCAGGTACGCCTTCCTGGATGTGGTTCATGACGTAGCCGAAGGCCAGGCCGGTCGCCGGATCGGCGAAGCCGAGCGATCCGCCGTAGCCGGGGAACCCGAAGGCGGTCGGGCTGTACCAGAAGGCGTCGGGTGTCGGCAGGCCGAAACCGGTGGCGATCCGGACTGGCACCCGCAGGACGCGGTCCACCCCGCTGACCTGTTCGGCGGTCGCCGCCGCCAGAGTGCCGGGTGAGAGGATGCGGTGCCCGTCGACCTCGCCGATGAGCGCGGCGTAGAAGCGGGCCAGCGCGCGAGCGGTGCAGATGCCGTTGGTCGAGGGCATCTCGGCGAACTGCTCGGCGGGGTCGTCGTGGTTCAGCATCGGCGTGACGACGGTCATGGCCCGCATCGTCAGCGACGTGGGATCGGTGTAGGCCCTCATCACCTCGCGCGCGGGCTCGGGAAGGGCGTCCAGGTCGATCGCGGCGAAAGCACCGGGGTCGATCGGGGCGGCGACGATCCGGCTGACCCGGTGCCGCTCGGATTCCGGCAGCCCGATCCACAGGTCAAGGCCGAGCGGTGCGGCGATCTCTTCGGCGAGGAACGTGCCGAGGCTCCGGCCGGTCACCCTGCGGACCACTTCCCCGACCAGCCAGCCGTACGTGTGGGCGTGGTAGCCGTGCGCGGTGCCCGGTTCCCAGAACGGCCGCTGGGCGGCCAGCGCGGTCACCATCGGGTGCCAGGCGATCGCCTCCGCCGGAGTGATCGGGCGATCGAGCGCGGGCAGGCCTGCCTGGTGGGTGAGCAGCCAGCGGACCGGGATCCGGTCTTTTCCGCATGCCGCGAACTCCGGCCAGTAGTCGGCGACGGGGGCGTCCAGGTCCAGTTCGCCCCGCTCGGCCAGCAGGTGCGCGCAGGCGGCGGTGACGCCCTTGGTGGTGGAGAACACGACCTGCAGGGTGTCGCGCTCCCAGCGGCGGCCGGTCTCGGGGTCGGCGATCCCGCCCCACAGGTCGACGACCTTCCGGCCGTGCAGGTAGACGGCGACCGCGGCGCCTACTTCCTGTCCGCCGGCCAGGTTGGCCGCGAAGGCCTCACGTACCGCTTCGAATCCGGGTGCGGTCTCGCCGCCGATTTCGGGCATGCGTCATCGCCTTCGCTCAGGAATTGATCGGGGAAAGTGCTATCTCCGCCAGTGCCCGATGAGCCAGGCACAGATTTCCGGCTCGGTCATCTCGGGAAACTCTTCGGACAACGTGACGAGCGCGCGCAGCGCCTCGTCCCGGTCCAGGCCTCGCGCCGCCGCTTCTTTCAGGTACTCCTGTCGTGCGGCGGTAGGACGTCCGCCGCCCGCGCCACGGCCCGGCAGGCCGTTGCGCCACTCGATGATCTCCGCCAGCCGGTCAGGCCGCCAGCCGGGCGTGCCGTCGACCTCGACGTCGGGGTCGGGGAACGGGTGCTCCGAATCGCCGGGATAGCGGGAGCGCCACTTGTGCACCGCGTGCCGGCTCACGCCCAGCGCCTCGCCGATGCCGACGACGCCGAGGTACCGCTCGGTCATGGTGCACCAACTCTGTCTGTACGTCCTCCTCCGCGGATCTCATTACTACCACGGGCACGACGAAGCCCCGCAAAGACGCTGCGTTAACTTCGTCCCCTACAGAGACGAAGTTAGATCAGGAGGTGGGACATCGTCAACAGCCCGGAAACCCGGCGGCCCCGCCCGGACGTCCCAGGAGGGGCGTCAGCCATCGCTCAGGATCATGACTTCGCGGTCAGGCCCTGGATGAGGGTGTCCAGCGCGAGGCGGGCCAGCCGGACGGCCTCCTCCCCGGACAGCGCCTGGAGCGGCCCGTGGACGCGCAACTCGGCGAGGCCGTGAACAGTGGACCAGCACGACCACTCGGCACCGGTACGGCGAGCCGGTGCCATGACTCCCGCCCGCGTCATCTCGTCGAGGATGCCGAGCAGGATGAGGTGGGGCGGGGGCGGGCCCCCCTCCTCGACTCCGTCCGGCGGCGCCTCCTGTGAGGCGCAGGCGAGCTCGTACCAGCCGGGAGTGGACTGGGCGAACTCCACGTACGCCAGCCCGAAGGTGCGCAGCCGTTCCGTGGATCGCCGCGCGGGGTCGAGGCCGGGCGCGATCGTGTCGAGCCGGTCGATGATGGCGCGCGCGAGACGGTGCCGGGCCTCCAGCGCGACGGTGAGGACGAGCGCCCGCAGGTCGGCGAAGTGCCGGTAGGCGGCGTTGGGACTCACCCCGACCGCGCGGGTCACCTCGCGCAGGCCCAGAGCACCGGCGCCCTTGTCTCTGGCGAGATCGAGAGCGGCCTCGATCAGGGCCGAACGCAGGTTGCCGTGGTGGTAGCCCGGCGAGGTTCTCTTCATGCTTGCCTGACGCCTTCGTGGATGTCTACAGTGTGCACATTGCAGATTGTTCACAGTGTATACATCAGTCGGGACGGGACGGAAGGAGCGGCGAATGGACGCCGATGCCGTGCGCGACGCGATCACGAACGAGCGGATGAGCCTGTGCGACCTGCTGGAAGAGCTGGACGACGCCGAGTGGGCAACCCCCTCGCTGTGCGCGGGCTGGACGGTGAAGGACGTGGTGGCCCACCTGACGACCACCACCCGCACCACGGTGCTGGACATGGTGGCCGGTATGGCCCGCGCCCGCGGCGACTTCCACCGCATGACCGACAGGCGTGCCCGGACACGCGCGCGGAGATCCACTCCGGCCGATCTCATCGCGCAGCTGCGCGGCAGCGCGACGTCGCCGCGCCGCATGCCCGGCAGCGGACCGCTGGATCCGCTGGTGGACCTGCTGGTGCACGGGCAGGACATCGCCCGCCCGCTCCACCGTGACCGGCCGCTCCCGGCGGGCCCCGCGGTCGCCGCCCTGACCTACGTCGCCGGCAACCGCTTCTACGACGCGCCCGCGCGTCTCGCGGACCTTCACCTGGTCGCCACCGACGTGGACTGGACCTCCGGCAGCGGGCAGGAGATCAGCGGCGCGGCCGGCGACCTGCTCCTGATCGCGACGGGGCGTCCGGCCGGTCTGGCCGGCCTGTCCGGTCCCGGGACGGACGTCCTGACCGCACGGATGCAGGGCCCTGCGCCCCGGCCCGGCCGGTGAGCGTCGGCGACGGGCCGTCTCACCTGCGGGAGGGACGCTCCAACGGCGGGGGCTCCCCCGGCAGGCGGAGCGTGCGGTGGACCATCTGATGCAGATAGCTGCGGAAGCGCCACAGCGCGCCGGGATGGTCGTGGTCGTAGCGCCGGCCCGACCGGTCGTACACGCCGCTCTGCACGAAGCTGTGGACGCACCAGATCACCGAGTTGATGGTGTAGTCGACGTCCACGTCGGGAGCGGTGACCAGGGGGGCGATGGTGTCGATCACGAACTGCGCCGCCGGCGCGGCGTACATCGGCTCCAGCTCGGGGATGTCGGTGGCGTCGGAAAGCCACCTGTGGGTGTAGAGCGCCGGATACTCCGGCTGTTTGCGGCAGAAGTCGATGTATCGGTCGAGGAGCCGGTGCAGGGCGAAGATCTTCTGTTCGGGCGAGGCGCTGACGATGTCCTTGACCCCTTTTTCCAGGACGGCGTTGTGCGCGCTGTTCATGCGATCCATGACCTCGAGGTAGATCTCGCGCTTTTCGCCGAACCGCCGCCTGACGTAGGCCACATCCGTGCCCGCGGCGTCGGCGATCTGCCGCATGTCCGTGCCGTCGTAGCCCAGCCCGGCGAACAGGCGGGTCGCCACCTGGATAACGCGGTCGGACAGGCCCTCGTCGCCCGTACCCGTCATGCGGTAGTCGGTTCCCGCCTGGTTCCCCCCTAATCACGCACTTGCCCCGGTAGACGTGATCCGGAACTGTTCCGGACGCTCGCCGGACTTGTGAGGGCGCGCGAGGAGCAGGGATCTTCGTGGCGTCCCGACGCCTACGGAGGTCCCCTCGTGCACCGATCACGCGGTTGGAAGCGTACGCCCGCCCTCTCGGGCTTCCGGAGGGCGGATTGAACCTCAGGTTCGGGTTGCTGGGCCCGGTCGAGGTCAGAAGGGACGGCAGGCCGGTCCCGCTCGGCTCGCCCAAGCAGCGCGCCCTGCTGACCGCGCTGCTGCTCGAGCCCAACCGGGTCGTGTCGATCGACCGGCTGGTCACGGCCGTGTGGGACGAGGAGCCGCCCCGCTCCGCCGTCGCCAACGTCCGCACCTACGTCAACCGCCTGCGAAGCACGCTCGGCGAAGGCGACCGGCTGACGGCTCGGCCGCCCGGCTACGTCCTCACCGTGCACGCCGGCGAGCTCGACGTGATCGAGTTCGCCGACGCCCTGCGGCAGGGCAGGAAGGCGCTGTCCGCCGGGCGGCCGGAGGCGGCGCTGCGGCACCTGTCGGCGGCCCTCACGCGGTGGCGGGGCGCACCGGCCGAGGACGTGCCCAGATCGGCGGCGCTCGGCCCGCGCCTGGACGCGCTCGCCGAGCAGCGCTGCCTGGCCCTGGAGGCGCAGGCCGAGGCCCGCCTCATGCTGGGCGAGCACGCCGACGCGGTGCCGGAGCTCCGTGAGACGGTGGCCGCCCATCCCACCAGGGAGCGGCTGTGGGGCAGCCTCATGCTCGCGTTGTATCGCACCGGCGACTCCGCGGCCGCCCTGTCCGCCTATGGGCAGGCGCGAACGTTCCTGGCGGAGGAGCTGGGCGTCGAGCCCGGGCCGGAGCTGGCCGAGCTGCACCGGGGCATACTCAACCGGGACCCCGCGCTCCGGGCGGAACCCATCCTTCCCGCCCTCGGCCCGTCCCGCGCGGCGCCTGCGCCGGAAGCGGGGCCGAATCGGACACCGGTCGCGGGTCCCGGATGTCTCGTGGGCCGGGATCCGGAGCTGCGGGAGATCGTCGCGGCGATCACCGCCTCACCTCCGCGGCCCGTCGCCGTGCACGGCCAGGCGGGGGTGGGCAAGTCGGCCCTGGCCCTCCGTGCCGTCCGGACGGCGGCGCCCGGCTTCCCCGGCGGGGTGTTCCACGTCGACCTGCGGGCCCTTCCCCGGCCCGGTGCGTACGAGACGCTGACCCGGCTGCTGGGCCTGCTGGGGCTGGCGGACGACCAGATCGCTCCGGACCTCGACGACGCGGTGCTCCAGCTCGGGACCGCCACGGCCGGAAGGCGCGTGCTCGTCCTCCTCGACAACGTGACCGACGAGGGGCAAGTGCGCCCGCTGCTCGGCGCCGCTCCCGGCTGCCGGTTCGTCATCACCAGCAGGACGGTGCTCGCGGCGCTCGACGATGTCGATCACCTGCCCCTCGCCCCCCTGAGGGACGACGCGGCGTACGAGCTGCTGGTCCGGCTCTGCGGCCGGGAGCGGGTCGACCCCGAGCAGGTGAGAAGAGTGGCCCGGCTCTGCGACAACCTGCCGCTCGCGCTGGGGATCGCGGGCAAGCGACTGGCGGTCAGGCGGGAGTGGACGCTGGCGGCGTTCGCCGACATGCTGGCCGACGAGGAGCACCGGCTCGACCTGCTGACCTGCGGTGACCTTTCCGTGCGGAGCGCCCTGGACCTCGACTACCAGGCTCTGCGGCGACGCACGGGAACGGCGGACGGCAGCGCGCTCGCCCTGTTCCACCGCCTCGGCGAGCGAGGCATGGCCGAGTGCGGGTCGGCGACCGCGGCGGCGCTCCTCGGATGCGACCGGCGCACGGCGTGGGCGGCGCTCGGCAGGCTGGCCGATCTCCGCCTGACGACGTCGACGGCCCCCGACCGCTATCGGATGAACGACCTCACCCGCCTGTACGCCATGGAGATCGCCCGAGCCGCCGGAAAACGCGAGAGCGGTGATTCGGCAGCCCTCATTTAGGGTGGCGCCGCGAGAGCGGAGCGCCCCTTGTCCAAGGGGCGCTGTTTGTTCAATGGGGCGCTCCGCCGTGCTCGTCTAGCAGAGGTACTGCCACGACGTGCAGTAGCGGCCGCCGGGGATCTCCGACCCGCTGCAGCAGTAACGCTGGACGCAGGTTGAGCCCTCGTACCAGCAGTTGATCGCCTCCGCGCGGGTGGCCGGAACCAGCCGGGCGACCATCCGGTCCGCCAGCCGCTGAATCGTCCGTGTCATTCAGTTCCTCCTTTTGAAGGGCTCCTTTTCGGTGACCGACATTAGGAGTGGCTTCGTTCGCGGACGTACCACTGCGATACACGACTTCCTGTATCGGCTTCACCTGGTTCACGCGTTCAACCGCCGGAGCACGACACCCGTGATCCTGCTTTCCGGGAGCAGTCCCCACTGCCGGGAGTCGGTGCTGCGCGACGGATTGTCCCCGAGGACGAGCAACCGCCCCGGTGGCACTCGGGCCTCTCCCAGCGCCTCGAATCCCGGAGGGATCGGATCCCCCCGCCACGGCCGCGGCCCGCTTGATCACCAGGTTCGTGCCGCCGTCGAGCGTGAGTCCCTCCCCCGGGCCCACCCGGGAGATGACGACGATGTCCCCGCGCCGGACGCGCCGGCCAAACCGACCGGACCGGCCGGGCCGCAGCCTGCGCACGAGGACCCGGTCACCGGGCCGCAGACCGGGCTTCATGCTCTCCCCGTGCACCTCGACGACGCGCAGGGTCCGCCGGGCCGCCGTCACGGCGCCGCCCCCGAGCGCCGATGCGAGCAGGACGAGCAGGACGGGTGTCATCGTGCCCCCGAGAGCCGGTCGCGCGGGGCCCCGGCGTCCCGGTCCTCCCGCTGCCGATATCCCTCGGCCTGAAGGGCGAACAGATGAGCGTAGATCCCGCCGCGCGCGAGCAGCCCGGCGTGCGTGCCCTGCTCGGCGACCTGTCCGCCGTCGAGGACCACGATGTGGTCCGCGTCGCGCACGGCGCCGAGCCGGTGGCTGATCAGCAGGCTCGTGCGACCGCGGCGGTGCTCCCGCAGGCCCTGGTGGATCTCGTGCTCCGCCTCGGCGTCGAGGCCCGAGCTGGGCTCGTCCAGGATCAGCAGGTCACGCTCGCCCCGCAGGTAGGCGCGGGCGAGGGCGAGCCGCTGCCACTGCCCGCCCGACAGGTGGACGCCCACGTCGCCGCCGTCCTGCGCGGGATCGGCGAAGACACGGGACAGCATGGTGTCGTACCCCCGGGGCAGGCCGCTCACGACGCCGTGCACGCCCGCCCGCCGGGCCGCCGCCTCGATCCTCCCCCGGTCGTCCATCGCGGCGAGATCGCCCAGGCCGATGTTGTCGGCCGCGGTCAGGTCGTACTCCATGTAGTCCTGGAACACCGCCCCGATCCGCGCGCGCAGCTCCGCCGGGTCCAACTCCCTGAGATCGATCCCGTCCCACCGGACCGAGCCGCGTTCCGGGTCGTACATCCGGCACAGGAGCTTGACCAGCGTGCTCTTGCCCGCACCGTTCCTGCCGGCGAGCGCCACCGCAGTGCCGTACGGGATGGTCAGGCTGACGCCGCGCAGGGTCCAGGGGTGGCCGGGCGAGTAGCGGAACCACACGTCCTTCAGCTCGATTCCCCGGCGCAGCGGGCCCGCCCGCCGGGGCCGGGCCGGGACCGGCAGGTCCGGTTCGGCGTCCAGGACGGCGAGGTAGTGACCGAAAAGCAGCACCTGCTGGTGCACGGTGACGAGTTCGAGGACGAGACCGCCGGCCGCCGCCTGGACTCCGGCGACGGCGGCCACGAACAGCGCCACGTCACCGACCCCGCCCGTGCCGTTCGCCGCGGAGACGAGAACCCACAGCAGGCCGCCCCCGGCCGCCAGCGCGGCCGTCGTGCCGGTGACGGCCTGGACGCCCAGCTCGCGCCGGTCGGTGCGGCTCCGCTCGGCGTTCGCGGCCCGCCGCTGGGCATTCATGAGCCCGCGCAGGTGCGCCCCGATGCCGAAGAGCCTCAGCTCCTTGGCCGCCTGGACGTTGACGAGAAGCTGGCCGAAGAAGAACTCGCGGCGCTCGACCGGCCCGATGCCCCACAGCATCGCGGCTCGCCGCCGCGACAGCCAGAGCTCCGCGGCCAGAGACGGAGCCGCGGCGCCGACCACGAGGACGGCCATCCAGGGGCTTATCGTCACGAGAGAGACGAGGAATCCGGCACCGGTCATCGCCGTCCTGGCGGTGCCCAGGGCCGCGGAGACCACCATGCCCGGGGTCGCCCCGCCGTACTGCTGGGCCATTCTGATCCGGTCGAGGAACGCGGGGTCCTCGAACCGGGCGAGGCCGACGAACCGCTCGGTGGCCCTGAAGAGGCTGTCCTGGGCGACGAGGCCGATCCTGCGCCCGCTCTCGTCCCTGACGTACTGGACGATCTGCGGCCCGAGCGCCGTCAGCACCCCGCACCCGGCGAGCGCGGCGCCCAGAGCCGCCGTCACGCCGGCCCCGGCCCGGCCGTCGGCGATCTCGTCGAGGACCAGCTTGGTGCACCAGGCGATCGTCACCGGCAGGACGGCCATGAGCGTGCTGAGGACGGCGAAGGCGATGGTCAGCGCCCTGCTCGCCCGCCAGGCCAGGCCGAGAGCGGTGGCCACGGCCCGCGCTCCGGCGGCGCCCCGCACCCGCGCCGTCACGCGTGCGCGGGAATCTTGTCGAGGTCCTCCAGGGTGCTCCCGCTGGCGACGACCCTCCCGTTCTCGTCGACCAGGGCGAGGGACGGGAAGCCGTTCACCTGCAGCGCCTTCGTCAGGCCGGTGCCGTGCTTCTCGATCAGCACGAGGGCGACCGGCTCCAGCGTCCGCCGCTGGTCCGCCACCTCCTCCTCCGTACCGACGAGCACGGCCAGCACGTTGCGGCGTCCTCCGGGGACGGATCGCGCGCGCTCGGCGAACTGCGGCAGGCGGTCGTGGCAGGCCGGGCAGTCGGGCGAGAAGACGCCGATGAGGACCGGCTCGGTCAGCGTCTCGTCGGAGACCCGGACGCCGTCGGTGCTCTCCGCGGAGAAGCCGCCGATCACCGCCCCGGGTGGGAGCACGATCGACGGGAACGCGGACGGCCTCGCCGTCAGGATCTCCTCGTGCGCCCGCAACCGCCGGATCACCCCGACCGTCAGCACCAGGTCGATCAGGCACAGGACGCCGACGCCCAGGACGAGCGCTGTCAGGAACGGCATGAGGGACTACCTCCGTCAGGGTGAACTGGTGAAGAGACCGGCGATCTCGCCGATCGCGGACAGCAGGACCGCCGCGGCTCCGGCCGCCAGGGCGACCGCGGCGAGCCCGGCCGGGCCGAGGCCCGCGAGGGCGAATCCGGTCCCGGCCTGAATCGCCCCGGTCCCGGCCTGGATCGCTCCGGCCGCCGCTGCCACGATGAGCACGGCGTTGCGTGCCATATGACCGGGGCCCACCGGGACGGCGGAGGCGCCGAAGCAGCGGCAGGGGACCCGCCTGCCGCGCCGCAGGGCGACGCCGATGGCCACGGTGAAGGCCACGAGCAGCCCGAGCGCGACGCAGAAACCGGCCAGCACGGTCGGCCGCCACGCCAGCAGCGGCGCGACGGCGGCCTCGGCGACGACGACGAGCACCGCGACGGGCCGGGCCGGCAGGCGCACGAGGGCGCGCGTGGCCACCGTGAACTCCTCGTACGCCGCCCGCCCGCGCAGCTTGCTCAGGGCGGACATGAGGAAGACGATCCCCGTGAGCAGCCGGCAGAAAGCGAAGAGATAGGCCACGGGCGTCCTCATCCCCGGTCGGGCGGGCGGGTCGCCCACCACGCTAGGAACCGGCACGGGACGCCGGATATACGACGGCTACACGCCGCGATGTATCGAGGACGGACGCCCCGCCCGCCTGACCATTCCCGCTACTCGCGCATGTGGTGAGCCTGTCATCGGAACGACCTGGGCTCATTCATCCAGGTACGCCTTGCGGATCTTGGCCGCGCCGTACGCTCCCCGGGGGTTGCAGACCGGGCATCCACAGGGCGGCCTGCCGTGGGCGTTCGGCAGGTAACGCCACCCGGTCACCTGGTTCACGCCCCTGACGCGGTGGATCTCGCCGGCCTGGATCGGACGCGGAACCAGCAGTTCGTATCCGCGGGCGTCCTGCTCCGCCGCGATCAGGGCGGCGGCCGCGGCGCTGCCGAGTCGGACCGGCGGGGCGTTGTAGTGGCCCACCCACACCGGCTCGTCATCCGGGATGCGGAAGTGAACGGCCACAAGAGTGCGCTGACCACTGCGCCGCAACTCCCGGCCCCACTGATACGTGATCTGGTAGGAGGGCAGCACCGGCAGGCAGTAGACGCCTGTCACATTGTTCCGCCCGAGGCTGGTGGTACGAATTCCCGCCCGCCGGATCGACCGGACGTTCTTGGCCGGGGTGAGGTGCACGAGCAAGGTCATGGTTCATCCGATCGGTGACAGGGCGGTGTGCGCGAGGCGGCGAACGCTTCCGATGGCCATTGAATCGTTCATCGGCGGGGCTGAAAACCGAATAACGGCACGTCTCTCGGCATTGGCACGCCACCGAAATCAGGTTTCAGACGGCGGAGGAATGGGCCGCCGAGGCACCCGCGGCAATTTTGCCGGTGTGATGCGGGGACTGCATCATGGATGGACGTTTCGGGTCGGCGCGGCAATCGGAGTATGGCGGAAACGCGGCCTTGGGCGACCGAAGGGCGACGATGAAGGCATTTCTGGTTTTCCTGGGCGTCGCCGCGGCGGGTGCGGTGATCGCGGTTCTCCTGCTGTTGCGGGACCCGGCGGGCGGCGGCGCGGATGAGGAGCCCGCGCCCTCGGTCACCACCGCCGCCGTCCCCGCCTCCCCTGTGGCCTCCGCCTCCCCCGCGGCCCGGAAAAGCGTGCTGCTGGATGCCGAGGGCGCCGTCATCGAGGAGTTCTCCGGCGACTGCGCGGGCAGCGGATATCCCTACCTCTGCCGTCGGGTCAGAGAGCAACTTCTCGCGGAGGATCCGCAACTGCTCACCCGTGACGGCCTGACGATCCAGACGACGATCGACCAGCGGCTCCAGCGGGCGGCGCAGCGGGCCATCGACGCTCACGTCCACCGCGACGACCCACAGCTCGCCACCCAGGTCATGATCGTCCCCGGCGAAGGCGCCATCAAGGCCATGGCCGCCAACCGTGAGCCTGCCGACGGGCCGGGCTTCCACCAGGGCACGACGGCGATGCCCTACGCCCTGGCCGCCGCGCTCGCCGCCGGTCTCCGGTACGACGACGGCTTCGTCGTCTCCGACGAGTACCGTGCCCAGCGCTACACGGCGTTCAAGGACTGCGCGGACCGGGCCGTCGGCGATCCGACCCACAGCATCCACAACCGGGAGAAGGGCGGGACCCGCTTCGTCACCCTGCGATCGGGCACCCAGGACGCGGTGAACACCTTCTACATGCGATTACAGGAGAAGGTCGGCCTGTGCGAGACCGTCAAGATGGCCCTGCGGCTCGGGCTCAGGAGCGCCGACGGGTCACCGCTGCAGGAGTTTGAGACGTTCGCGCTGGGCCTCACCGAGGCCGACCCCGTCTCGGTGGCCAATTCTTACGCGACCCTCGCCGCCCGGGGCCGCTTCTGCGAGCCGAGGGTGATCACGGAGATCCGCGACGGCGCAGGCGCCGGGCGCTCCTTTCCCGCGCACTGCGTGCAGGTCCTGGACCCGGCGGTCGCCGACGCGGTCACCGGAGTGCTGACGGACGTGCTGGCGAAGAGCGCGCTCAAGGGCGTCGGCCGCGAGGCGGCGGGCATGCCCGGCGATGGCGACGGCTTCCGCACCGCCTGGTACGCCGGTTACACCCCCGGCCTGGCCTCGGCCGTCAGCCTCGGCGACTCTCGCGGCGCGAACCGGTACCCATTGATCGACGTCACCATCGGCGGCCGCCGCTATTCCCACGTGGACGGCACGTCGGTGCCCGGCCTGATCTGGAAGAAGGCGATGACCGAGGCGCTGCGGGGGACGCAGGAGACCCGCTTCGTCCGGCCGGACGCCGGGCGCTTCGGCGGCTGCCGCGACGCCTGCCCGAACTGACCGTCGCCGTCTCCAGAACCGGTCATCACGAGGTGCCAAGGCGGCGACACCCCCGCCTCGCGAGCACAGAGGCGGAGTTGCGCCATGACCATCCGCTGGATCTGGTTGCTCGGCGCAGGGCCTTGAGTACGACGGTGAACAGGGCGTTCGGCCTCAGCCGCGCATGCTCTCGTCGCTCAGCTCGTCCAGCGGGGTCAGCGCGGCCGAGGCCGTGTCGTGATCCATCCCGGTCGCCTCGAGCAGGTCGACGGCGATGGAGCGCAGTTGCGCGATGATGACGTTCGCCGAGAAGCCCAGGTTCTTGGGCCGCTCCCGTGCGGCGACCGCGAGCAACGCCTGTCTGGCCAACATCGGTTCGCGTCCAGCCCCCAGTTCGAGCTGGAGCAGCAGCGCCGCCTCCGAGACCTCGCGCAGCAACTCGGCCAGGGCGACCGGTGGCGGGCTCGCCTCCCCCATCGCCGCGAGCGTCCGGCGGACCAGCACCCGTGCGTTGCGCAGCGCCAGGTCCACCGGCACGGCGGCGGTCGTGTACCTGGCCAGTCTGGCCCGGTGATGCCAGCGCAGCGGCGAGATCCTGATGATCTCCTTGCTGTTCTCCAGCGCCACCGCGAAATCCTCGACCGCGGTCTGGGTTCTGCGTCCGGACTCCAGTGCCTCGGCGGCCAGGTCCATATCGCCCTTTTCGATCGCCTCCGCCGCCTGTTCCAGCACGGTGGAGAAGGCGTCCAGCACGCCGGCCAGATGTCTGCCCGCGATGGTGAGCGGGCTGGCGGGCAGCAGTGCGACCGCGGCGAGGCCGATGATGCCGCCGGTGAGCGCGTCGGCCATCCGGTCCAGTCCGCCCGCGTCCTCGCCCGGCACCAGCATGGTGACCAGCACCGCGGACGACCCGACCTGCGACACGAACAGCTCACCGCTGTTCAGCAGCGCCGCGATGGTCATCGCCAGCGCGATCACGAGCGCCAACTGCCAGGGGCCCGAGCCGATCCAGGACACCAGCACGTCGCCGATGCCCACGCCCAGACTGACGCCGACCACCAGCTCGGCCACCCTGCGCAGCCGCTGCCCGAACCCCAGACCCACGCAGATCATCACAGAGATGGGCGCGAAGAGGGGATGGGCGTGACCGAGCAGATGAACGGCGACGATCCAGGCCAGCGCCGCGCCCACGGCACACTGCGCGATCGAGGGCACGATCAGGCCGAACGTGCCCAGCCGTTTCCTCACCTGATCGCCGAGCCACGTTCGCACTCCTCCACGATGGCGGATCTTTATGACATTGGGATCACATTTGCCCCGGATTCTTGTGATTCGAACCATTCGGCGAAGGTCAGGGGGACCTCAGCCTCCCCCTGTCGAGACAGAAACGAGAGGACCCTCGCAACTGATACGATCCGGGCCATGGAGATTGAGGTCGACAGAATCTAGCCACCGAACTGCCGGTGGCTTTCACCTGTGGGGAGCATCGCTCCCTCGTCGGTGACGACCATTCCCTCCCCGCAGGGCCGTTGGTCCGCCACTTCGTGGCGTTGACCTCCCTGCGTGAACCTCACCGGCACGTTCGCACCGCACCGACCTCGGTTACGAGTCCGTGCTTGCGAACGCACCTGATGTCGATCTCGTCGCCCCTCCGGCTTCTCTTCGTTCCGGCAGCGGATCCGCCCGTTGTCGCATGTCGGGGGCTTCCGTCGCCGGGATCGCCTCCGTTGCCGCATGGGCACTCGGCCACCCGTACCCGTCGTCGCGCGCGGTGGAAGACAAGCGTGCTGATCCCCATCACACCCGTCCCGCGGTGACGGGCAGAGAGAAGAGAACCACCACCAATGTCCACTAAGTCCGCCATCACGCTCCGCGACCTGACGTTCGAATGGCCCGACGGCAGCGTCGCGCTCTCCGGCGTCAACGGCACGTTCACGACCGGCCGCACCGGCTTGATCGGCCGCAACGGCGCCGGGAAGTCGACCCTGCTGCGACTGATCGCCGGAAGCCTGACCCCGACAGCCGGCCACATCGACACGATCGGCGAGGTCGGCTACCTGCCGCAGACGCTCACCCTCCACCAGGAGACGACCGTCGCCGGGCTCCTCGGCATCGACGGCATCCTCTCGGCGATGAGAGCGATCGAGACCGGCGACGTCGACGAGCGGCACTTCGACACCATCGGCGACGACTGGGACATCGAGGCGCGAGCCGACGAGGCGCTGCACCAGATCGGCTTCACCGCCGCGGATCTGGACCGTCGGATCGCCGAAGTCTCCGGCGGAGAAGCGATGCTCATCGCCATCACCGGCCTGCGCATCCGCCGCACTCCGATCACGCTGCTCGACGAGCCGACCAACAACCTTGACCGGCCCACCCGGGCCAAGCTCGCCGAGTTCGTGGACGAATGGCCCGGGACCCTCGTCGTCGTCAGCCACGACCTCGATCTGCTGGAGCACATGGAGAACACCGCCGAGCTCTACGCCGGAAACCTCGACACCTTCGGTGGCCCCTACAGCGCCTGGAAGGAGCACCTGGAACAAGAGCAGGCCGCGGCGGTTCAGGCCGCTCGTTCGGCCCAGCAGGCGCTCAAGGTCGAGAAACGCCAGCGGGTCGAGGCCGAGACCAAGCTCGCCCGCAGGGAGCGCACCGCCAGGAAGACGCAGAAGGACGGAGGCATCCCGAAGATCCTGGCGGGCAACCGGGCCAGCAAGGCGCAGGCATCCGCCGGATCGCTGCGCTCCACCCTCGACGACAAGGTCCAGGCCGCCCAGGCCGCCGTGAACGCCGCCGACGCACGCGTCCGCGAGGACGAGCACATCAACCTCACGCTTCCCGATCCCGATGTACCGCGTGGCCGCCGCCTGGCCGAGCTCCACGACGAAGACCGCACCGTGGTCATCCAGGGACCGGAGCGAGTCGCCCTCGTCGGGCCGAACGGGGCCGGGAAGTCGACATTGGTCGAACAGCTCGTCCACGGCGGAACGCCGGTTCCCGGCCGAGCACACGGGAGACTCCTGACCGATCTCATCGGTTACCTGCCCCAGCGCCTCGACGGACTCGACGAGGACGCGAGCGCCATGGCGAACGTGCAGTCGGTCGCCCCCGGCACACCGGCCGGAACGATCCGCAACCAGCTCGCCCGTCTGCTGCTTCGCGGGGACAGCGCCGACCGTCCGGTCAGCACCCTGTCCGGCGGCGAACGCTTCCGGGTCTCGCTCGCGAAGCTCCTTCTGGCCGAGCCGCCCGCCCAGCTGTTGATCCTCGACGAACCCACCAACAACCTCGACATCGCCAGCGTCGAGCAACTCGCAGAAGCGCTCGACGCCTACCGCGGAGCCCTCCTCGTCGTCAGCCACGACTTCACGTTCCTCGAACGGATCGGGATCGACACGGTCCTCGAACTCGGCACGGACGGGCGCATGCGCCAACGTCCCGGCCTGAACGTCTGACGCCTCGCGGCGCGTACGACCACAGGTTGGATGACGTAGAGAGCAGGGACGGGCGGGCACGTGGCCGCAGATCGTTCACACGGCTCGTCCGGATACGGCGAACCCCGCCCGTCCCGAGGTCAGTGCTGCTGTACGGACGCCTACGCGTGCTCGTGGTGGCCGACGTTGTCGTCAGCGTTCGCGGCCCTCGGTGACTCGTCGCTGTTCGTAAGCAGAAGGCCGGTTGGCGGCAACGGGCGATCAGCGTCCATCAACGCCGCTGCCCTGGCAAGACCAGCAGGGTGATCGAATTCGCCGGGTACGTTGCAGTGACCCGGCCCTGGTGCACCATGAGATCGTCACCGCGCACGATCGAGTTGAGATCGGCCGGGCTGTAGGTGAATCGCTGCGCCTTGGCGTTGCCGTGCAGTCCGGCGATCGACAACGGTGAGGTCAGCTCACCGCCGGTCTTGTTGATGACCATCAGGGTCAGCGCCTTGTCGTGCGAGCGCTGCGCCCCGTACACCGCCAGCTGCCCTTGATCGCTGCTGGCCGCCGACACGCTCACGTCGCCGAACCGGCTCCCCGCGCCGTCATAGTTGCGATACATCCGGAACGCGTAGGCGCCGGGCTGCGTCGGCTGGGGTTCGCCCCAGATGGTCGCGAGGTCGAGACCCTCACGCCCGAAGATGCCGAGAACGTCGGCCTGCGCCAGGGCGCCGTTGATGTCGTCCAGCGCGCCCCAGTTGTACTCGGTGATCGCGGTCTTCGTGCCGGGGTAGTACTGCGCGACCCACTCCTTCATCTTGCGGATGAACTGCAGCGGCGGCGCGTTCACGCCCGTGGGGCCGATCCAGGACTCCTCGACGTACGTCGGGTCCCACAGCGAACGCGTGGACCGCAGCCGCCACGCGTTGGACTCCGGGTCCTTCCCGCCGTTGATCTGCGGGTAGTAGTGCTGGTCGAAGTAGTTGAGCATGCGCTTGCCGCCGTGCGCGTCGCTGTAGTCCTTCATGTTCTTCAGGAACCACTGCGACAGATTGAGCCCGCCGTGCGCGGCCGCGTCGGCGCCCGGCGCACATCCGTCCACCCCGGACGCAACCCACTCGCAGTATCCCCAGCCGGACGGGCCGAGCACCGCCGCGCTCGGGTCCGCAGCCTTGATGGCCGCGGCGGTCGCGGTGCTCTTGCTGCCCAGCTCGTCGTACGAGACCGCCTCGGGGTGCACGTCGCGATGCGTGGAGTTCCACAACACCGGCTCGTTGTCGAGCTCGTAGATCGACACGCCGCCGCGCGCCGCCGTACCGAACTGGCTCACGAGATGCGACACCATCTCGCCGTCGAACGAGGCGTCCACCGGGATCGAGGTGTCCTCAGGCACCGCCCCGGTGAGGTTCGCGTTGTTGAGCCTGCCGTTGCCGCAGCCGGCGTCCCACTGGTCGAATCCGTCTTGAGCGGGGAACCGGCTGGCAGGGAATCCGCAGGCGAACGGGTGCTGGGCGGGCGAGTCCTTGGCCACCCACCCGCTCATCGGCACGGTGACGACCTGTTTGCTGCCGCGGTCCTGGTTGGTCTTGACGAACGCCTCGACCGTGTTGTCGGGCCCGGCGACGATGTTCTCGAAGTACCAGTCGCTTCCCGTGTTGTAGGTGTGGTTCTTGAAGTTGTAACGCGTGCTCGCGTTGCCGCCCCAGCGCGCCACAGGCAGGCCGATCTCGGCGGCGAACGCCGGGTCGGCGCCGTTCATGCCGTAGATGTCCGGACTGATCGCGTGCCGGGCGGCGGAAAGGTCCACCGACAACGTAGGACCCGCTGCCGCCGCAGCCGGGTCCAGGGCCGCCTGGGCGGTCAATGTCCCCGCCACGAAGGACACCGCTACGCCGAGCGTCGTGGCCGATCGCAGCTTCCGCCGCCGTTGAGCACCCATCGTCGACGCTCCCGTCAATCGATCCATCGGTCAACAGTCGAGGAGCCTGACCGGACGCTTCACCCGAGTCAAGGCGCTGCAGTCGCGCGGAGGCGGGCGGCCAGGCGGAACCGAAGAAACGTGGCCCCCCTGACTTGGTGCGTCTCCAGGTCAAGCCCTTCGCCGCCTCGCAACGACCCGGCCGCGGTTCAGGAGGACAGCCTGAAAGTTGCACGCAGCCCACGAATTCGGTCCGGTCCCGGTGACTGCGGCGTCCTGTGGGCTCCGGCAAGCAAGCTCTTCGGCCTCGCCCTGGAGGACGTCGACTTCGACGAGCAGGTGATCCGGGTCCGCGGCGAACCCCGCCTCCCGTATACGGCAGGCGGGGTTTCGCTGCTCAAGGACTACTTGAGGAGCTGGCGGGCCATGACCATGCGCTGGATCTGGTTGGTGCCCTCGTAGATCTGGGTGATCTTGGCGTCGCGCATCATGCGCTCGACCGGGAACTCGCGCGTGTAGCCGTACCCGCCCAGCAACTGGACGGCGTCCGTGGTGATCTCCATGGCGGCGTCGGAGGCGGCGCACTTGGCGGCGCTGGAGAAGAACGTGAGGTCCTTGACCGGGGTGCCGTGCATCGCCAGCTCCGACTTGGCCGCGGCGGCGTAGGTGAGCTGGCGGGCGGCCTCCAGCTTCATCGCCATGTCGGCGAGCATGAACTGCAGGCCCTGGAAGTCGGCGATCGGCTTGCCGAACTGCTTGCGCTCCTTGACGTACCCGAGCGCGTAGTCGAGCGCGCCCTGGGCGATGCCGAGCGCCTGGGCGGCGATCGTGATGCGGGTGTGGTCGAGCGTGGCGAGGGCGGTCTTGAACCCGGTGCCCGGCTCACCGATCATCCGCGAGGCCGGGATGCGGACGTTCTCCAGGATGACCTGGCGGGTGGGCGAGCCCTTGATGCCGAGCTTCTTCTCCTTGGGCCCGAAAGAGACGCCCTCGTCGTCCTTCTCCACCACGAACGCCGAGATGCCGCGGGCGCCGGCCGACGGGTCGGTCACGGCCATGACCGTGTAGTACTCCGACACGCCCGCGTTGGTGATCCACATCTTGGTGCCGTTGAGCACGTAGTGGTCGCCGTCGCGCTCGGCCCTGGTCTTCATCGAGGCGGCGTCGGAGCCCGCCTCCGGCTCGCTCAGGGCGTAGGAGAACATGGCTTCCCCGCGCGCGACCGGCGTCAGGTAGCGCTGCTTGAGCTCCTCGGACGCCGACAGCAGCAGCGGCACGGTGCCCAGCTTGTTGACGGCGGGGATCAGCGAGGACGAGGCGCACGCGCGGGCGACCTCCTCGATCACGATCACGGTCGCGAGCGCGTCGGCACCCGCACCGCCGTACGCCTCGGGGATGTGGACGGCGTGCAGGTCGGCCGCGACGAGGTCCTTGTAGACCTCCCAGGGGAACTCCTCGTTCTCGTCCGCCGCCGCGGCACGCGGGGCGATCTTCTCGTCGGCGAGGGCCCGGACCGTCTCGCGGAGCATCTCGTGCTCCTCAGCGGGGGCGTAGAGAGGGAAGCTCATAGCGCCGATACTAGGACGTCCGACTAGAAAGTTACCAGTCAGTACGGTCCCCTCCTTGACAGAACACCCTGACTGGGGCGAGTAAGTGGTGGCCTGACGTCGACCGAGCACGTCCGGAGCCGTACCGTGGGGGCCAAGGCGCCGGTTTGCCCAGGTGGCTCACAGGGCAGTTGACTGGGCCGGTACCATGCCAGATCACAAAGAGTCGGTAAGAGGGGAGCATGCCGTGCCGTACCGCCTCACTGTGCTGGGGACCGGATACCTGGGTGCTACGCACGCGGCGTGCATGGCCGAACTGGGCTTCGAAGTGCTCGGTCTGGACGTGGACCAGAGCAAGATCGAACGGTTGCAGCGTGGCGAACTGCCGATTCACGAGCCCGGCCTGGAGGAGCTCCTCCGCCGCAACCTCGACTCGGGCAGGCTGCGCTTCACCACCTCCTATGAGGAGGTGGCGAAGTTCGGCGACGTCCACTTCATCTGCGTGGGCACGCCCCAGAAGAAGGGCGAGTACGCCGCCGACGTCTCCTACCTGGACGCGGTCGTCGAGTCGCTGGCTCCCCACCTCGACCGCGAGTGCCTGGTCGTGGGCAAGTCCACGGTCCCGGTCGGCACCGCCGAGCGCCTCGCGGACAAGCTCGTACGGCTCTCGCCCGCCGGGATGCAGGTCGAGCTGGCCTGGAACCCCGAGTTCCTGCGTGAGGGTTTCGCCGTGCAGGACACGCTCCGCCCCGACCGGATCGTGCTCGGGGTCGCCTCCGAGCGGGCCGAGAAGGTGCTGCGTGATGTCTACGCGCCCCTGGGCGAGGTCCCCATCGTCGTGACCGACTTCCCCACGGCCGAGCTGGTGAAGTCGGCCGCGAACGCGTTCCTGGCCACGAAGATCTCGTTCATCAACGCCATGGCCGAGGTCTGCGAGGCGCCGGCGGCGACGTCACCCAGCTGTCGCAGGCGCTGTCGTACGACGAGCGGATCGGCGGCAGGTATCTCAACCCCGGCCTCGGCTTCGGCGGCGGCTGCCTGCCGAAGGACATCAGGGCGTTCACGGCCAGGGCCGAGGAGCTCGGCGCCTCCCAGGCGCTCGCCTTCCTCCGCGAGGTCGACGAGATCAACATGCGCCGCCGCACCCGGACGGTCGACCTCAGCCGCGAGATCCTGGGCGGGGCGTTCGACGGCCGCAGGGTGGCGGTGCTGGGCGCGGCGTTCAAACCCAACTCCGACGACATCCGCGACTCGCCGGCGCTCGACGTGGCCGTGAAGATCGCCGAGCAGGGCGGGCAGGTCACGGTCTACGACCCGGTCGCCCTGTCCAACGCGCGGGCGGCCCACCCCCACCTCGGGTACGCCGGGTCGGCCCTGGAGGCCGCCCAGGGCGCCGAGGTCGTGCTGCTGCTCACCGAGTGGCAGGAGTTCGTCGCCCTCGACCCCGAGGAGCTGGGCGCGGCCGTCGCCGCTCGCAGGATCGTCGACGGCCGCAATGCGCTCGACGCGGACACCTGGCGCGACGCCGGCTGGGACTACCGCGCCCTCGGCCGCCCCTGATCCCGGCTCCGGCGACCGCGCCTGCGACTCACAGACGTCAGCGGAGGCGGTTACCCGACGGAGCGCGTTCACGTTATTACTCTCGGCATCTGGAGGTGGCCGGCCGCCGCCTCCAGGTCACACGGGGGAGTAACAACGTGAACACATCGAACGGACCGCGGCGCTTCCGCGGGATGGCCGTGGTCAGCATCGCCGCCGCGGCCCTCTGCGTGGGATTCGGCCCCACCGCGGCTGCCGTGGCCCCGGCCCGATCCGGCCTTCCCGGCCTGCCCCGGACCCACACGGCGGACGACGCCAGGCAGCGGGTCATCGACCGGGCGAAGACCTGGAATCCGAGAACTCCGCAGCGAGTGCCGTACGACCAGGGCAAGTACCACAACGGCTATCGCACGGACTGCTCCGGCTACGCCTCGATGGCGCTCGGGCTCAACCCTCCCGGCCTGAACACCGTGGCCCTCGCCTCGTCGGCGGTGAGCAGCCCGATAGCGATGTCCGACCTGCTCCCCGGTGACCTCGTCATCGACGCCACCGGCGACAACAACACCCGGCACGTGGTGATCTTCGAGAGCTGGGCGAACCCCGCGCGCACGTCCTACTGGGCCTACGAGCAGCGCGGCGGTTACGGAACCGACCACCGCGTCCTCACCTACGGACTGAAGCCGGGCAGCGAGTTCCACGCCTACCGGCCGCGGGTGCTCGGGGGCGGCGGCGATCCCGGAACAGGCGGGAAATACTGGGTCGACACGTTCGCCAACGCCATCGGATACCGGGAGCCGAACACCGACGACCCGCAGGGCACCCTCAACAAGGGCACCAACTATGTGTACTGCCGGGTCTGGGGTGCGGAAGTCCGGAACGGGAACCAGTTCAACCACTGGTGGCTGCGAACCGACCTGGACCGGACGAACCCCGGCAAGAACGGCCGGGGCGCCTACGTCTCCGCGTACTACCTCGCGAAATGGGGCAACGACGAGGCCAAGGACAACGCGGGCCGGGACATCCCGAACTGCTGAGCCCAGTCGCGAGAACGTCCCACCGACCACGAGATCGGTGGGACGGTTCTTCGTCCGCTCGTCGACGGTCCCGGCACCACCCTGCCGCGGAGACGAGCGCTACTCGCCCAGTCGCGCGGCCTCGGCGCGCAGGCGCTCGCCCTTGGCGTGCGCCTGGTCCCGCAGGGCGGCCTGGAACTCCTCCATCCGCCGCCGCAGCCCCTCGTCCGACGCCGCGAGGATCCGTACGGCGAGCAGCCCCGCGTTGCGGGCCCCGCCGACGGCGACGGTCGCCACGGGCACACCCGCCGGCATCTGGACGATCGACAGCAGCGAGTCCATGCCGTCCAGATACTTGAGCGGCACCGGGACGCCGATCACGGGCAGCGGGGTGACCGAGGCCAGCATGCCCGGCAGGTGGGCGGCGCCGCCCGCACCCGCGATGATCACCTTCAGCCCGCGCCCGGCGGCGCGGGAGCCGTACTCGATCATCTCCGCGGGCATGCGGTGCGCCGACACCACGTCGGCCTCGAAGGACACGCCGAACTCGGCGACCGCCTCGGCGGCCTGGCGCATCACCGGCCAGTCCGAGTCGCTCCCCATGACGATCCCGACGTCAGGCATCCACAGGTCCTCTCAGGCAGGTGACGGCGTGGTGAGCGCGGGCCCGCACCTCGTCCAGGTCGGTCCCGAGGGCGGTGACGTGCCCGATCTTGCGGCCGGGCCGGACGTCCTTGCCGTAGAAGTGAATCTTGATGCCCGGGTCGTTGGCCATGACGTGCTCATACCGGGAGTACACGTCGGGGTCGGGCCCGCCGAGCAGGTTGGCCATGACGACGACCGGCGCGGTCATCGACGGCGACCCGAGCGGCAGGTTGAGCACGGCCCGCAGGTGCTGCTCGAACTGCGAGGTGCGGGCGCCCTCGATCGTCCAGTGGCCGCTGTTGTGCGGGCGCATGGCCAGCTCGTTGACCACGAGCCCGGACTTCGTGACGAACATCTCGACCGCGAGGAGCCCGGTCACGCCGAGGTCGCGGGCGATCGTGAGCGCGACACGCTGGGCGTCCGCCGCCTCCTCCTCGCCCAGGCCGGGCGCGGGCGCGATGACCTCGACGCAGATGCCGTCCTTCTGCACGGTCTCGACCACGGGGTAGCTGACGCCCTGGCCGTGCGGGGACCGGGCGACCAGCACGGCGACCTCCCGCTCGAACGGGACGAACGCCTCGGCCAGCAGGGCCACACCGGTGCCGAGCACCTCACGCGCCTCGTCGGGGGTCTCGCAGACCCACACGCCCCGGCCGTCGTAGCCGCCGCGCACCGCCTTCAGCACCACGGGCCAGCCGTGCTCCTCGGCGAACGCCTCCACACCGGCCAGGTCCTCGACGCGGGCCCAGGCCGGGCAGGGCGCGCCGATCGCGGTGAGCCGCTCCCGCATGACCGCCTTGTCCTGCGCGTGGACCAGGGCGTCCGCCCCGGGGTGTACGGCGTGGCCGTCGGCGGCCAGGGCCCGGATGTGCTCGGTCGGCACGTGCTCGTGGTCGAAGGTGACGGCGTCGCATCCCTTCGCGAACTCCCGTAGATCGGCGAGGTCGCGGTAGTCGCCCAGCCGGGTGTCCACGATCACCTTGGCGGCGCTCTCGTCACGGGTGTTCGCGAGCACGCGCAGGTCGATGCCGAGCGCGATCGCGGCCTGCTGCGTCATCCTCGCCAGCTGGCCCGCGCCGACCATGCCCACCACGGGCGCGGTCACGGGTGCGGAAGGGGGAACGTTCGGGCTGTTCACGACACGTCAGCCTACCTATTGCGCGAGGAAGACCTGTCAGCCGGAGCCCTCGGTGATGTCGGCGAGGACCCGGCGCAGGCCGACCGTCGTCATCGTGTTGTCCTTCGCCACCTTGGTGGCCAGCACCACGATCTCGCTGCCGGTGACGGTCGTGGGCGCGCCGCCCGTGAAGACGCGTACGTCGGCCGCCCGGTAGCGGGGGTGGGCGAGGGAGTGACGGCCCGAGCCCGGCTTCTGGGTGAAGACGACGCGCAGCGCGTGGAACACCAGCGACCCGCCGCCGGGCAGCGCGAGCGCGCGGGCCGGTCCCTCGATGCGTACGTCGGTGGACAGGTGATCGGGACGGACCCTGCCGGGGGCGCGGACCAGTTCCGTGAGAAGGCGGCGCATGGGGTCGCCGGACGCGAAGCGCACCCCGCTGACCCCGTCGCCGCTCACCCCGGCGGGATCGGTGAGGAACGCGACGTGCCGGGTGGGCGCGAGCCGCGCCCCGACGGCCGCGGCCGGGTCGGCCGCGGCGTCGGTCACCTGGCCGTCCACGCCGTCCTCCACCTCGGGCGCCTTCCCGACGAGCGGGATCGGCCCGGCGCCGAGCCGCCATCGGCCGTCCACGCGTACGAAGACGAAGTAGGCCGGCTCGGGCTTGCGGGCCAGCACGGCGAACCAGGCGCCGTCCTCGCCGTCCTCTCCGTCCTCCCGGGCGGGCAGCAGGAACTCCGGATCCCGGTAGACCCGGAAGGCGGGAGCGGCAAGGCCGTCGCGGGCGGCCGCGCAGACGCGGCTGTCGATCGTGCGCTCCACGCCGGTCGTGAGCTGCTCGATCGTGGCGCAGTCCCCGTCCTTCCAGGCGCCGGACAGGTCGCCGAGGCCGTCGAAGGCCGCCTGCGCGTCGGCCGTGGTGATCTCGGCCGTCGCCGGGGACGTGGCGCCCGGCTCGGCCGGAGTCTCGCGTACGCCCTCGGTCCCACACCCCGCGAGCAGGACGAGGCCGAGACCGAGGGTCGTGAGTCTGCGCAACACGAGAAAGGCCACCCCTCCAGAACGCGCACGTCCCCGAACGAAGTGATCCTGGTCGGGCGAGAGCGTAGTGCGAAGAGCGCCCGCTCATCCCACATAGCAGGATTTTTCTTGAAATGTTCTTTAGTGACCTGGGACGAAGCGGGTGAAGGTTGCGGCAAGACCCCGATTTGTGCTTGCTACCGGTAGCCTGAGAAGACCTCGCCGCCGACCATGGCCGCCGATCAGGAAGGACCGTGCGGGACGTGCAGTTTCTACAGCGTGCCTACGAGCGGTTCGCCGCGCTCATCCACGAGTTGATCAAGTTCGGCCTGGTGGGCGCGATCGCGTTCGTCATCGACTTCGGCGGCACCAACCTGCTGCGGTTCGGCGTCGGCATGGGCCCGCTGTTTTCGAAGGTCGTGGCCACGATCGTCGCCGCCACGTTCGCGTACGCGGGCAACCGCTTCTGGACCTACCGTCATCGGGAGCAGAGCGGCCTGGCACGCGAGTACGTCCTGTTCTTCCTGCTGAACGGCATCGGGCTGCTGCCCCCGCTGCTCATCATCGGCTTCGTGACCTACTCGCTGGGCCTGCACGACGCGGTGAGCTACAACATCGCCCAGTTCGTCGGCGTGGGGCTCGGCACGCTGTTCCGCCTCTGGTCGTACAAGAAGTGGGTGTTCCTGGCCGTCCCCGAGCTGGCCGAAGAGTCCGCCGAGGGGGCCGTCGAGAGGGCCGGCGTGCGACCCCACCCCGACGTGAAGGCTCAGGCCGACCCCCTCACCACCCGCTGACCCGCCCTTCGTCAGGCGGGACCGCTCACCACACGGTGACGGCCGCTGTCGCGGGTGTGACGTAAGAAGATGGCGAAGGTCGCCGGACGGCGCTTGACCAGTTCGAGCCGCCCGCCGTCGGCGGCCACCAGGGCACGGGCGAGGGTGAGCCCCAGGCCCGTGCCGCCTCCCCCGCTCACGCTCCGCTCGAACACCCGGTGGCCGAGGGCCTCCGGAATGCCCGGGCCCTCGTCGGCCACCTCGATCACCACAGACCTGCCCGTACTCGATGTGTTGATCGTCAGCACGCCGTCGCCGTGCTTGAGGGAGTTCTCCAGCAGGGTGGACAGCACCTGGCTGAGCCCGCCGGTCGTGCCGAGGGCGCTGAGGCCCCGGTCGCCCGCGAGCACCAGCGACCGGTGGGCCCGGCGGAACGCCGGCTCCCACTCGATGATCTGCTGCCCCACCACGTCGTCCACGTCGATCGGCTCCGCCTGGGCGTGACGCTGGCGGCGGGCGGCGGCCAGCAGTTCGTCGATCACGGCGGTCAGCCGCTCGACCTGCACCACCGCGGCCTCGCCCTCCTCGCGAACCACCTCGGGCTGGTCGGCCGCCGCGACGATCTCCTCCAGGCGCATGCTCAGCCCGGTGAGCGGCGTACGCAGTTGGTGGGAGGCGTCGGTCGCGAACTCGCGTTCCCGGGCGAGCAGGTCGGAGATCCGCAGCGCGCTGCGGTCCAGCACCTCGGCCACGAGATCCAGCTCCGGGATCCCGTAGCGGTGCCTGCTCGGCCTCGCGTCGCCCGAGCCCAGCCGCTCCGGCGATCCTGGTGAGATCTTGGAGCGGCAGGCTCAGGCGAGCGAGGTGACGGTGGCCAGCCCGATCGCGGCCCCGAGGGCCACGACCGCGAGCGCGATGATGAGCACCAGCCGCGCCTGGGTGTCCTGTTGGATCTGGGCCGCGTCGCGGCTGACGCGTACGTAACCGTTCTCGGAACGCGCCTCCTCGGTCAGATCACGGCCCGCCGGTGGAGGCGAGCCCACGACGATCGGCGGTTTCCCGCGGACGAACACCTGGAGGTATCGGTCCGGGTAGTTCCGCGCGAGCTGGTCCGGACTGATCCCCTGGCCCTGGCTGAGTGAGTACTCCACTCCGAGCAGCAGCCGGCTCGCGTCCGTTCTAAGCTCCTGGGCGACCTCGTCGCTGATCAAGCGCACGACGACCACGCCCAGGGGCACGCCTAACAGCAGTACCGCGATGACCGCGACGAGCAGCATGGAGGAAAGCAGGCGCCGGCGCACGTGCTAGCCCCTCCCCCTGAACCGCCCCACGGCGGCTACTCGCGCTCGAAACGGAAGCCGACCCCTCGGACTGTCGTGATGTAGCGCGGCTTGGCCGCGTCGTCGCCCAGCTTCCGGCGCAGCCACGAGATGTGCATGTCCAGTGTCTTCGTCGACCCCCACCAGTTCGTGTCCCACACCTCGCGCATGATCTGCTCGCGGGTGACGACCTTGCCCGCGTCCCGTACGAGCACGCGCAGCAAATCGAACTCCTTGGTGGTCAGGTGCAGTTCCTTGTCTCCCATCCAGGCCCGGCGGGAGTCGGCGTCGATGCGGACGCCTTGCACCACCGGGGTCTCCGAGGTTCCGCGCCGGAGCAGAGCCCGCACGCGGGCGAGCAGTTCTGCCAGGCGGAACGGCTTGGTCACATAGTCGTCGGCCCCGGCGTCGAGACCGACGACGGTGTCGACTTCGTCGACGCGGGCGGTGAGGATCAGGACCGGAGTCCCGTGCCCCTCCGCGCGAATGCGGCGCGCGACCTCCAGCCCGTCCATCTCTGGAAGGCCGAGGTCGAGAACAATCAGGTCGACGCCCCCCGACAAGGCCCTCTCCAGGGCCTGCGGGCCATCTGGGCTCACCTCCACCTGATAGCCCTCCCGGCGCAGGGCACGCGCCAGCGGCTCGGATATCGAGGTGTCATCCTCGGCGAGAAGTACGCAGGTCATGGTGCGATCGTAGGACCTTAAGCGATCGTTTCCCGGCTACAGCGCGCCTTTTGACTTGTCGTTGACCCATCAATTGACCTGGGCAAACACTGATAAATCCGGGATAGTCAGCACGCAACCGACGCGATCTTCTGCCCTATTCTCCACCATTCCGAACTTCGTCGCTGGAAAGCGGATAATGGCATGAAAAACGCCCGCCGAAACGATGACGGCGGGCGTTGTCCATCTGATTTCCCGTGCGACCGGGAGCGGCGGCCCCGGAAAAGCGCCGGATCAGGAGAGCGCGGCTCAGGAGGACGACGGCGGCTCCGCGTACCGCTGAAGGTACAGCTGCTCGCCCAGGCTCTCCAGGAGGCCCAGCTCGGTCTCCAGGTAGTCGATGTGGTGCTCCTCGTCGGCCAGGATGCGCTCGAAGAGCGTGGCCGAGGTGATGTCCCCCCGCTCGCGCATGAGGGCGATCCCGGGCCGCAGCCGCTTGACCACGCCCAGCTCCAGTTCCAGGTCGGCCTGAAGCTGCTCCCTGACGGTCTGTCCGATGTGCAGGGTGTTCAGCTTCTGATAGTTCGGCAGGCCCTCCAGGAACAGGATCCGGTCGGTGAGTTCCTCCGCGTGCCGCATCTCGTCGATGGACTCGGCCCGCGTGATGGCGGCGAGCTTCGTATATCCCCAGTTCTCCTGCAGCTTGGCGTGCAGGAAGTACTGGTTGATGGCGGTCAGCTCGGAGGTGAGCTGCTCGTTGAGCAGCGCGATGATCTCTTTGTCGCCCTGCATAAGCTTCCTCGATCTATGCGCTGGTGACCAGGTCCTCTGACCGTTTCAGGATCGCACAGATCTTCCGGACACAAGACGCGCAGTCCCCCCCTGCACCGGTGGCGTCCCGCACCTGGCGAGCCGTCCTCGCCCCCTCGGCGATGCAGTCGTGCACCTCGCTCTCGGTGACGGCGCGGCAGATGCAGACGTACATGGGTCGCCTCTCAGGGATCATCAGGAAGGTTAGGCATACCTAAGGTAACTCACTTTGGTAAGGCTTGCCTACGTGATCCAGGGCACAGAAAGGGGCGGCACTCGGCAATGCAAGCGCCGCCCCTCGCGTGAGCGTCAGAGCACCACGACCGACCGCAGCACCTCCCCGCGGTGCATCTTGCCGAACGCCTCCTCGACCTGGTCGAGGCCGATGGTCTCGGAGACGAACCCGTCGAGGTCGAGCCGTCCCTGCAGGTAGAGGTCGATCAGCATGGGGAAGTCGCGGCTGGGCAGGCAGTCGCCGTACCAGGAGGACTTGAGCGCGCCGCCGCGGCCGAAGACGTCGAGCAGCGGCAGTTCGAGCTGCATCTCCGGTGTCGGCACGCCGACCAGCACGACGGTCCCGGCCAGGTCGCGGGCGTAGAAGGCCTGCTTGTACGTCTCGGGGCGGCCCACCGCCTCGATCACGACGTCGGCCCCGAACCCGCCGGTCAGCTCGCGGATCGCCTCCACCGCGTCGGTCTCGCGGGAGTTCACGGTGTGCGTGGCGCCGAAACGCCGGGCCCAGTCGAGCTTGCGGTCGTCCACGTCCACCGCGATGATCGTCCGGGCCCCGGCGAGGTGTGCGCCCGCGATGGCCGCGTTGCCCACGCCGCCGCAGCCGATGACGGCGACCGTGTCGCCCCTGGTCACGCCGCCGGTGTTGATCGCGGCCCCGAGGCCGGCCATCACACCGCAGCCGAGCAGGCCGGCGACGGCCGGCTTGGCCGCCGGGTTGACCTTCGTGCACTGCCCGGCCGCCACCAGGGTCTTCTCCAGGAACGCCCCGATGCCGAGCGCCGGGCTGAGCACGGTGCCGTCGGCCAGCGTCATCTTCTGAGTCGCGTTGTGGGTGTTGAAGCAGTACCACGGCCGGCCCCGCAGACACGCGCGGCACTGCCCGCACACCGCCCGCCAGTTGAGGATCACGTAGTCGCCGGGCTCGACCTCGGTCACGCCCTCGCCGACCGCCTCGACGACGCCCGCGGCCTCGTGGCCCAGCAGGAACGGGAAGTCGTCGTTGATGCCGCCCTCGCGGTAGTGGAGGTCGGTGTGGCAGACCCCGCAGGCCTGCACGTTCACGACGGCCTCGCCGGGCCCCGGGTCCGGCACGACGACGGTCTCCAGCGTCACCGCCTCTCCCTTGCTGCGCGCCACCACGCCCTGGACTTCGTACGGCATGTCCTGCACCTCAACTTTCTCGGCTGGATCTCCTCAGAACATACGGCTCCACCACGCCGAGCCCGCGCGCGGGACGGCGGCGGAGTTTGACCAGGTCGACGCCGGGCGCACCGGCGAGGCCCGCGGCCAGTTCGCTGTCGGCCAGGATCGTGCCGGGCCTGGCGATCGCCGTCAGCCGGGCCGCCAGGTTGACGGTCGTGCCGAAGACGTCGCCCATCGCCGGGAGCACCGGGCCGTACGCCAGCCCGACCCGCACGTCGGGGCCTTCGGCGTCCCGCTTGAGCTCGTCGAGCAGGTCGAGCGCGATGAGGGCCGCGGTCCTCGGGTCGGCGGCGGTGAAGAGCACCTCGTCGCCGAGCGTCTTGACCAGCCGCCCGTCGTGCGCGGCGATCACGTCGGAGGCCCGCGACTCGAACCCCTCGACCAGGTCGGCCAGCGCCAGCTCGTCCAGCTCCCTGGACACGCGGGTGAAGGCGACGAGGTCGGCGAACCCGACCGCGAGCCTCGGCCGGGTCGGCGATACGTCCTCGCCCGGCTCGGCGAGGGAGACCAGCCGGCTCGCGGTCGCGGCGAGCTGGGAGCGCCAGACGTGCACCAGCGTCTGCTCGAAGTCCGGCAGCAGGCGGCTGACCGTGTCCATCACCTGCCGCAGCGCGTCCTCCCCCGCCCGCGCGCCGGGCTCGATCAGCGCGTCGACCATGATCTCGGCCTGCCACTGGGCGAGCCGCGCGGTCGTACGGCCGAGGGCCCTGGCCATGCGGATGACGGTCCGCTCGTCGAGCATCTCCGCGTCGAGCAGGTCGCGGATGCGGTGCAGGGCCTCCAGGTCGGCCTCGGTGAACGCCACGGCGTCGTCGGCGAACGTGGCGAAGCCGAGGGCCCGCCAGATCCGCGCGGCCAGGTCCTGCGGGATGCCGGCCGCCTCTGCGACCTGCCTCCGGGTGTAGGCCGGCGCCGGCCCCAGGAACAGCCGCCGCATGTCGTCGGCGCCGGGCCGCCCGCTTGTGTCCACGTCCCCCTCCCCCGCACGGCGCGCAGGCCGCGCCGCGCTCAGTCCCCGTCGATGTTCCCGTCCGCGGCGTCCTCCACCAGCCGGAACAGCTCGTGCCGTACGCGCTGGATCTGGGGGATGTCGCGGTAGTCGATGTCGCCCTTCTCCGACGCCGACTCGACCCGGAGCGTGCCGCATCCCAGGACGCGCTCCATGAGCCGCTGGTCGGAGCTCACGCTGCTCACCTTGGCCAGCGGGATGTCGTCCTCCGACTTGTTCAGCACTCCGGTGCTGATCGCGAAGCGGTGCGAGGTCAGCGTGTAGGACGTCGTCACCCAGCGCAGGTAGGGGACGATCGTCCACAGGACCAGCGCGACGAAGGCGACCACGGCCACCGCGCCGCGGGCGTACCCCGCGTACTCGTAGTCGCCGGGGATGAGGACGAAGGCCGCGACGGCGGCGGCCAGCACGACGATGAGGGCGAGGATCGGCAGGATCAGCCGCTTCCAGTGCGGATGGAACGATAGAACGACCCGCTCGCCGTCGGCCAGATATTGATCGGGGAGACCCATGGCGCAAATCGTGACACGATCGCCGGTGGAATGCATGCGTTCGGTCAGCCTGCGGCGCCGTTCTCCCGGGACGTGTCACGGCGGACGTGGACGACGTCGCCCGCGCTGAGCGTGTGCTCTCCGTCCTCGGCGCGTACGAGCAGGTGGCCGGACGCGTCGACGCCGGTCGCCAGGCCGGTCAGCACCCGCTCGCCGGGCAGTTCGACCCTGACCTCCTGGCCGACGGTGGACGACCACGCGAGGTAGGCGGCACGCAGGCCCGAGGCGTCCGCGTCGCCGTCGGCCGCCGTCCAGTCGCGGTAGTGCGACTCGACCTCCCGCAGGATCGCGCGCAGCAGCGGGTCGCGGTCGGTGCAGGCGGCGTTCTCGACGGCGAGGGACGTGGCCCGGTCCACGGGCAACTCCTCCGGCCGCAGCGAGACGTTGAGCCCCATGCCGACGACCACCATGCGGTCCACCCGCTCGGCCAGGATCCCGGCGAGCTTGCGCTCCCCAACCATGAGGTCGTTGGGCCACTTGAGCCGCACGTCGATCTCCGCGATCCGCCGTACGGCCGAGGCTGCGGCGAGGCCGACCAGCAGCGCCAGCCAGCCCTGCCGGGCCATCGGCACCTCCGGCCGCAGCAGCATCGAGAACGTCAGCCCCGAGCGCGGCGGCGCGGTCCACGGGCGCCCGAGCCTGCCCCGGCCGGCGGACTGCGACTCCGCCACCAGCACGGCGCCCTCTGCCGGGCTCTCACGCACGGTCCTGGCCAGGTCGGCGTTGGTGGACCCGGTCCGCTCGACGACGCGTACGGACGACCACAGCGAGCCGGGGCGCACCAGCGCCCTGGTCAGCGCGGTCTCGGACAGCGGGGGCCGGTCGAGATCGGTGTACGGCGAGTCGGGCACGCACCCAGGCTATCGGCCCCGGGGCGCCGCTCTCATCGGCCGGGGCGGTCCGCGAGCGGCCCGGGAGGCGGCCGGGCCGCGACCAGATCCTCATAGCGCACCACCAGGCACCGCCGCGGCCCGAGCCGGTGGCGGGCGGCCCGCAGCGACCGCTGGTCGAAGGCCCACTCCTCGGCGAGCTCGCCCGGATCGCGGATCCCCCAGGGAACGGCCCGGTGCGAGGCGGCCACGGCACGCGGATCGCGCACCACCCCGACGATCTTCAGAGCGGGGTCGGCCGACGTCATCGCCCGCCACCACAGCAGGTGCTCCGGCGTCTTCTCGCCGTACCGCGCGGTGAGGGAACACGGCGAGCACAGCGCGACGACCAGCGCGGAGAACAGGTCGATCAGACGGTCGCAGCGCGGGCCGAGCAGCTCGAACATCCGGGCGCGGTCGAGGCGCAGGCCCGCCGAGGTGGGCAGCGCCTCGAACCGGCTCAGCTCGTCGCGCACCTCCGGCCACGTGAGGGGGAAGCGCCGCCTGGCGAGCAGGCCGGGCGCGAACAGGTGCAGGAAGTGGGTCTCGGGCGGCATCGCCACGTCCGGCAGCTCGCAGCACAGCCGCTGGGTCACGGTGGTGCCCGACCTCGGTGTGCCGACCACGAGGAACGACAGACGCGGCACCGTGTCCCGTGCGACGACCTGCGCCCCGTCCCGCGCCGGGACCCGAGTGCGGTGCGCCGGGCCTCGTGCCGCGTCCCGCCCGCTGTCCGGCGGTGTGTCCCCCGCTGTGTCCGGCGCCGCGATCAGCGCGTCGCTCTCCGGGGCCGTCGTCATCGGGCGTCCCGCGTGCCCGCCGGGGTCCGCCACCAGGGGCCGCCGCGCTCGTCGGCCAGGCGCAGCGCCTCGGCCGCGACCTGCTCGGGCGGGATGTCGAGGCAGTCGAGGGCGAACGGGCAGGCGAACTGGCGGCAGGGCGAGCACGCGGTGGGCACCGTGAGGATCGACGCCGGGCCGAACCGCGGCCGATACTGCTCCACCTGCTCGGTGCCGGCGAACAGCACGACCACGGGCGTGCCGAGCGCGCCGGCCAGGTGCGCCCCGCCGCTGTTGTTGCACACGACCACGTCGACGGCGTCGATGAGCGCCGCCAGGACCGGTACGTCGACCCGGCCAGGCAGCAGGACCGCGCCGGGCACGCCGGCGCCGGTGGCCTCGACGAGCGGCGCCTCCCTGGCCGTGCCCGCCACGAGGACCCGCAGCCCGGCGGCCGTGAGCAGCCCGGCCACCCGGGCGAACCGGTCGGCCGGGTAGCGCCGCGCGGAGCAGGAGGCCCCGGGGAGGATGAGCACGCACGGCCGCCTTCCGCGACCGTCCCCTCCGGAGCCGGCGCCGAGTAGGCGGCGGGCCGTACGGGCCGCCTCGGCGGGCACCCGCACGTGCAGCCTGCCCTCGACCGGAGGGACGCCCACCCGTTCGAGCAGGTGCAGCGCGCGGTCCACCTGGTGGGTCTCGTCGGGCGGCGAGGGCACCCAGTGGGTCAGCCCCACCCCGCCGAACTCCTTGGACATGCCGACCCGTACGGGCACCCCGGCGAGCCGGCAGAGGTACGCGGCCGGCCAGGGGGCCTGGGAGAACGAGGTCAGGATCACCGCCGCCTCGTAGCCGCCCCAGCCGATCCGCTCGACGAGATCCAGGTCGTCGGTGACCGGGACGTCCTCCCCGCCCGTCTTCTGCCATGAGACCGAGGCGGTGAGCACGCCGTCCACCTCGGGGAGCAGCCCGGCCACGGCGGCGCCCGCGGGGGGCGGCCAGCAGATCGAGCCGGGCGCGGGGGGCGCCCGCCGCAGCGCCCGCAGCGCCGGGCCGGCCATCACGACGTCGCCGAGGTTGTCGGGGCGGATCACGAGCACACGGGCGAGCCTCCGCCACGGGACCGGCGGCCCGGCGAGCGCCGCGGGATGCTCCATTTCCTGCGGGTACCCCTCGAAAAAGGGACATAAAGCCCAATAAACGTATGGTTTGCCCTGAAAGTCCCTCGGGCACCTCCCCGGCAGCGACGCCGAGGAGGGGACGGTGACCGTGACGGAGGACGGCCGGATCCGCGTGGCCATGGTCCACGGTCCCGGGCCCGCCGACCGCGACGGCGTCGGCGACTACGTCGAACGGCTCGTCGGCGCGCTCGGCGACGCCGGAGTCGAGGCGGTGAGGGTGCCCGTGGGATCGCCGGGGGCCCGATCCCCCTGGCACTGGCTGCCGGCCACTCTCGACGCCGCGCGGCGGGTGCGGCGGCTGCGCCCGGACGTGGTCCACGTGCAGTTCGCCCCTTCGGCCTACCGGTTCTCCGGGCTGCCTGGACTGCTGCCGCCCCTGCTGCCGCCCGGCGCGCCGCTGGTGACCACCCTGCACGAGTACGGCTGGTGGGCGGCCCCCGGATGGGTGCCGGGCCCCGTCTGGCGGCCCCTGGAACGCGCCCGCCTCTGGGACCGGGAGACCGGGCGGCTGGTGCCCGCCAGCGCCCTCGTGGTGGTCACGAACGCCTCCCACGCCCGGCAGGTCAGGCGGCGCGTCGGAACGGCCGCCGTGGAGGTGCCGCTGGCGCCGAACGTCGTGGACTACGGCGGCGGACGGCAGGCGCGCGTGCGGGTGCGGGACCGGCTCGGCATGGGGCGGGACGACCCGCTGCTCGCCTTCTTCGGGTTCGTGCACCCCGTGAAAGGCGTGCGGCAGCTCATCGAGGCCCTGCCCACGTTGCGCGCGGCCCGTCCCCGCCTGCGCCTGCTGGTCGTGGGCGGCTTCACCTCCCAGGCGCTGCCGGAGGCCGAGGCCCGGGCCTTCCGCGCGGAACTGGAGGCGCTGGCCGCGCGGCACGGCGTCGCCGGCGCGGTCACGTTCACCGGGCACCTGCCCGCCGCCCGGGTGTCGGAGCTCCTGCACGCGGCGGACGCGGGGGTCCTGCCCTTCACCGCCGGGGTGACGACCAAGAGCGGCGCGCTGCTCACGATGCTGGCGCACGGGCTGCCGACCGCGGTCACCGTGCCGGACGAGCCCGATCCCACCCTCCCGCTCGGGGAGGCCGTCGCCGTGATCAGGGCCCGCCGCGACGCCGCCGCCATCGCGGC
>NZ_MWJN01000044.1:0-68909 GCF_002027145.1 Microbispora sp. GKU 823
TCCACCCCGACCGCGCGCCCCACCGCGCCCAAGAACAGCAAGGAGTGACCCGTGGCAGACCTGCTCGGTGACGGCAACGTCAAGGTCAGTTTCGCCCTCACCATCGCCGACATCCACAACCCCACCGCCGCTGAATGCAACGCGGCCATCGATTTGCAGACCGTCATCACCAAGGACGGACTCAACATCAGCCCCGAGCAGTCCGCCGTGGACAACACGGCCCTGGCGAGCCGGGACGAGACCGAAGACGCCGGCACCGTGAAGTACAGCCTGGAGCTGACGGTGAAGCGGCAGGAGGACGAGGTCGACGACATCGGGTGGAACACCCTGACCGACCGCCAGCTCGGCTACCTCATCGTCCGCCGCAACAAGGCGCACGAGACGGCGTACGCCGCGGGCGACCCGGTCGAGGTGTACCCGGTGCGCTGCGGTAGGCCGAACATGCAGCCCCCGGAGCTCAACGCGGCGCAGAGGTTCACCAGCAAGCTGTTCAACCACACGGCGCCGGACACCCAGGCTGTGGTGGCGGCCTGATGGCGACGTTCGACGACATCCTCGCCGCAGCGGCACCGCCCACGCGGACGGTGCCGCTGTGCCTGGCCGGGGACCTCCAGGCCCAGTGGGAGGACCTCGACCGGCAGCGCCGCGACCTCGCTGCCCGCCCCGCTGGTGACACTCTCGCCGGCGCGGGCGGGGAGCTGCGGGACGTCACGCAGCGGATGGACGCCGTCCGTGAGCAGATGCAGGCCAAGACCGTGGTGTTCCGCATTCAGGGCCTGCCCAAGCGCCGCTGGTCGGATCTGATCGCCAAGCACGCCCCACGGCCGGAGGACCAGGCCGAGGGCCTGGACTACCACGCGGAGACCTTCCCGGTCGCCGCGTTGGCCGCGTGCTGCGTCGACCCCGAACTCAGCGAGGAGCAGGCCGCCCGTCTGGTGGATGAGATCCTCACCAACGGGCAGTGGGCCGCGCTGTGGCGGGCGATCCTGGAGGCCAACAACCGCGCGGTGGACATCCCAAAATCCGTGAGCGCCTGAGACTGGGCGGCGCGCACGCCGAGGAGATGGCCATCGCCCGCACCTACCAGGTACCCCGGTCACTGTTGTTGGGGCGGCAGGTGCGGGCGGAGACCGTGCACCATTACGACGAGGAGACCGGCCGGCTCGTCCGCTCGACCACGACGTGGGATGCGCTGTGGACCGAGGACGACCTGGCGTGGGCGCTTGCACAGCATGCGGAGGACGCCGAACGCTGCCAGTGCGGGCATCCGCTGTCTGAGACGACGGATCCGGACGCGGAGGGGGAGTACGAGGCCCCGCTGCCCACCAGGTGTCACGCGTGCACCGTGCTGGAGAAGCGGCGGGAGGAGTATCGGGAGTCTCCTCCCGGGCTGCTGTTCTCCGTCGTACGCAAGAGCAAGCCCTAGTTGGCGCAGTCGGCGATCTCCTCGGCGGTGGTCGCCTTGTTCACGCAGTCGATCATCTTCTGGTTGTCGTTGTTGATCTGCTGGACCGTGGTGTTGAAGTTGTCCACGGCTGTGAAGGTCACCCGGGCGCCGTTGATCGCGCCGAGCAGGGCCAGCGCGCCGAGGAGGATCGCCGCGGCGCACGCGCCGCGGTTCGTCGCCCGGCCCTTGCTGACGCGGGCCTGCCCGGCGATTCCCAGACACAGGGCGACGATCGACAGCGGTCCGCCGACCAGGAACAGGATCGGGATCAGGGCACAGGGCAGGGCGAGCAGCGCGCAGATCAACGCGGCCAGGCCGAGCCCGTTGCGCGGCTCGGGCGCCGCCATGGCCGGCGGATAACCGTATCCGGGCGCCGGTGGGCCGTATGGCCCAGGCGGGACAGGTCCGTACCCCGGCCCCTGCTGCGGGGGCGCGTACGGAGGTGCGGGCTGCGGTATCGGCTGCTGGGCCCCGTGGTGGGGGCCGTACGGGGTGCTCATAGGTGGGCTCCCTGTGGGGGCTGAGGGGTCAGTGAGACGAAGACGCCCCATCCGTCGCTGAGGTTGGCACTCCCATCCGGAAATCACGCACTGCCGAATTCGAGCTGGGATGGGGTGAGCTGCTTTGGCGGACCGGACCGTAGTGGTCAAGCTCACCCTCGACAATCGGAAGTTCATCGCTGGCCTGGCCAAGGCCGAGGTTGCTGCGAAGAAGTTCCGGGACTCGTTGGAGGGGTTGTCGGACCCCTTCAAGGACATGCCGAAGGAGTTCCCGCTCCCGCGGATGCCGAAGGAGCTGCCGCTCCCGAAGATCCCGAAGGACCGCCTGCCGAAGGAGGGGGACGAGGCGGCCGGTGCGTTCGCCCGTTCGTTCTCCAAGCGGCTGGAGACCGCCTTCAAGGCCCTGCCGAAGGCGCAGATCACCGCCTCCTCGACGGACGCCGAGGCGAAGGTCCAGACGCTCCGCGCGGCCTTGGCCGACCTGTCCACCAAGACGGTCGGCGTGGACATCGACGCCGACACCGCCCTCGGCGAGCTCGCCGCGATCCGGGCCGAGCTGGAGTCGATCGACGCCTCGGCGGACATCGACCTGCGCGCCGACACCTCCGCGGCCATCTCGCAGATCGCCGCGTTGCAGGCCGAGGTCGACCGTTTCAACACCGACCAGGCCGAGCGTGAGCTGGACGACCTCCGCGCCCGTCTTGATGCCCTGCGCGGGCGGACGATCGGGGTCGACCTCGACGCCGGCGCCGCGAAGGCGGAGCTGGCCGACATTCAGCGGCAGCTGGAGGCGCTCAACCGGTCGTCAGCGAACCCGCAGGTGCGGGTGGACTCTGCCAGCGCCTTGGCCGAACTCCGCGCAGTCCAAGCGGAGCTGTCGTCCACGGACGGCCGGGCTGCCATGCCCCGGGTCGACGCCGACGTGTCCGGTGCGCTGCGGAACATCGCCCTGGTCGGTGCCGCCCTCGCGTCGCTGCCCGCGGTCACCTCCGTCGCCGTCGGCGTCGGGGCGCTCGGCGCCGCGTTCGGCGCCGCTGGCGCGGGCGCTGCTGGGTTCGCCGCGGTCGCGATCCCGGCCGTCGGCCGGGTCAACGAGGCGCTGAAGGAGCAGGCGTCCGCAGCAGGCAGCGCGGGCGCGGCGGGCGAGAGCCTGGCGCAGAAGCAGGCCAAGGCCGCCTCCACCGCGCTGCAGATGGCGCAGGCCCAGGACCGCGTGCGGGACGCCCACGCCGCCGTCCGGCAGGCCCAAGAGCAGGTCACGATCGCGGTCGAGCAGGCCGCCGAGCGGCAGGCGTCCGCGACCCGCCGCGTGCAGGACGCCGAGTACGCCGTGGCCGACGCCCACCGCGCCACCCAGCGCGCCCTTGAGGACCTGTCTCGGGCACGTGAGGATGCCCGCGAGAAACTAGAAGACCTCGCCCTGGCGACCGAGCGGGGCGCCCTGTCGGAGGAGCGGGCGCAGCTCAACATCATCCGCGCTCAGCAGGACTTGGCGAAGGCCAACGCCGACCCCAAGTCGTCGGCGCTGGACCGGCAGGACGCCGCGCTCCGCGTGCGGGAGGCCGAGCTCGCGCTCAAGGAAATCAAGGAACGCAACGGCGACCTCGCCAAGGAGCAGGCCAAGGCCAACGCCCAGGGCATCGAAGGCTCCGACGAGGTCCGCCGGGCCAAGGAAGGCGTCGAGAACGCCACCCGCCGCGAGCAGGGCGCCGAGCGTGACCTGGGCGACGCCCGCGCGGCCGCCGCGAGGGCAGCGGTCGAGGGGCAGCGGTCCATCGCCAAGGCGCAGGCCGGTGTGCTGCGGGCGCAGCGGGACGCTCAGCGGGCCGCCGAGCAGTTGCGCGTGCAGCAGCTGCAGGCCAAGGCCGCCCTGGAAGGCGCGGGCGGGGCGGCAGGCGGCGCCGCCTCCAAGATGTCCAAGCTGTCCAAGGCCGAGCGTGAGCTGGCCGACGACATCAAGGACTACAAGGACGGCTACGAGGACTGGCAGCGGTCGCTCGAGGGTGACGTGTTCCCAGCTATCTCCGCCGGGCTGGACCTGGTGTCCTCCCAGCTGCCCCGCATCAGCCCGCTGGTGCGGACCGCCGGGCGGTCGTTCCTCGACCTGGAGAAGGACGCTAAGGGCGCGTTGGAGGACCCGTTCTGGGGCCAGTTCCTGTTCAATCTCGAAACGGCCATGCCCGGCGCGATCGAGTCCCTCGGGCACACCGCCGGGAACGTCTTCAAGGGCCTGGCCGGCGTCGTCGACGCCTTCCTCCCGCACACCGACGCCGTGACCGGCTCGATCGAGGACGCCTCCAAGGCGTTCGCCGACTGGGGCACCAACCTCAAGTCGAACCCGGCGTTCCAGGAGTTCATCGCCTACGCCCAGGCCAACGCGCCGAAGGTGCTGGAGATCCTGGGCAACATCGGCCGCACGGTCGGGAACATCCTCGGCGCCGGGTCCGGGGCCGGCAGCACCACGCTGGACATCCTGGTGGAGATCAGCGACAAGCTCGCCGGCATGAGCCCGGATCAGATCCAGGCGATCGCGCTCGGCGTGGGCGCGGTCATGGCCGCCGCCAAGCTCGGCACCACCATCAAGCTGGGCGGGTTCCTGCTTCTCGCCAACGTCCTGTCCGAGATGAGCCCGGGACAGATCCAGGCCGTTGCGCTGGCGATCTCCGGCGTAATCGTCGCGGTGAAGGGTTACCAGACCGTCACCGGGATCACCGAGTGGTGGGGAAACCTCCGCGGCGGCATCAAGGGCGCCGGTGACGCGGCGGGCGGCGCGAAGGGCAAGTTCGGCGGGCTGAAGGACGCCCTGACCGGTGGCGGCGGCATGGCCCTGGCCATCACCGGGGTCGTCACCGCTGCCGGCGCCTTGGACCGGGAGCTGTCGGGCCTCAACCCGAACATGGACAACCTGGCCCGTCACCTGGGCGACTTCGCCAAGGGCGGCAAGCCCGCCGCCGATGTTCTCGATCAGCTGGGCGGCAGCGTCAGCTTGATCGATGGGCGGGGCCTGCAGGACATCAGCGACGTGATCGAGCGGATGTCCAGCAGCAACTGGATTGATCAGCTCGACACGAAGATGGGTGGCCTGGCCAACACGATCGGCGGCGTGGTCGGCGTGTCGTTCGATCATGGAGCGGAGCGTGTTTCGAACCTCGACCAGGCGCTGTCCACCATGGTCACGTCCGGGAACGGTGCGGGCGCGGCGAAGTTGTTCGACGCGATCACCAAGCAGGCCTCTGACGCCGGTGTCCCCGTGGCGAAACTGCGCGATTTGTTCCCGCAGTACACCTCGGTGGTCAGCGGTGCTGTGCAGCCGACGAACGACGCGGCCGGGGCGATCAGCGACGCCGACAAGGCCCTGCGGGACTTCCAGACCAACATGGACACCTTCGCAGCGCGGACGGACATCCAGGCCGCGCTGCAGGGCCTGAAGAAGAGCTACGACGACGCGAAGACCGCGATCGAGCAGGCGGGCGGCAAGCTCGACTTCACCCGCCAGATGACGGATAAGCAGCGCGACGCCGTCATCCTCGCGCGGGAGAAGTTCTCCGGCTACATCAACGACATCCAGACGGTCGCCAACCGGCAGGCCGAACTGGGCGCGAAGACCGGGGACGCCGCGAAGGGGATTACCGACCAGAAGGTCACGATCCTGAAGGCGTTGCCGCAGCTGTTCGAGCTGGCCGGCAAGAGCAAGGACGCCCGGGAGGCGATCTACAACCTGGGCAAGTCCGCCGGCCTGTCGAAGGATCAGATCAACAACGCGAAAGATTCGGTGGCCAAGCTGCGGTTGGAGATCTCCCGGCTGCAGAACAAGACCATCACGATCACGATGGTCACCAAGGGGGACAACTCCAAGTCGATCGGCGCGGGCAAAGCGCTGCACGAGGCGGGGGCGATCGAGCGGTACGCCACTGGTGGGCTGCGATCCACACCGCCCGGGGTGGCAAGCAGGCCCACCATCCTGTACGGCGAAGGCCGGGCTCCTGAGGCGTTCATCCCCTACGAACAGCGGTACAGGGGCAGGGCTCAGAAGCTGCTGTCGCAGGTCGCCAGCGACTTCGGGATGCGGGTGACGCCCGCCGCCGGCCCTGCCTCATCCTCCGCCTCGTCGCAGGTGACCGTCACCACGACCAGCACCTCCGGTGCCGGTGAGCTGCGGATCACCCTGGACAACTTGGAACCGCTGACGCGGGCGACGGACAACCTGGGCCAGACCGCGGCGCGTGGGGTCACCGACGCGGCGGGGCAGACCGCCAGCGCCGCCGACCAGGTCAGCTCGGCCGTCGAGACCGCCGGCGGGGACCTGGCGGCGTCCATCGACCGGCTCGCCGCCTCAGTGGACGCGCTGGCCGCGTCGGTGGGTCAGGCCGCCGCTGCCGGGTCCTCGGCCGCAGGGAAGTCCAGCGCGGGCAAGTCCTCCAACACGCCGGGCCTGGTCGCCCCGTCCGGGCCGTCGGCCAAGTCATCCTCGTCCAAGCCGAAGTCGGGGACGGGGACGGCGTCCGGCGAGTTGAAGGCCATGGGCTCGGCCTCCGGCGGCCTGAAGCAGATGACGTCGGCCAAACCGGTCGTCATCACGCCGATGGCCAACGGCGGCCTCGCCAGGGGCCCCGTGCTGGCCGGCGAGGCCGGGCCGGAGGTCATCATCCCCGTCTCCCCGGGCAAGTACGGCCGCGGCCTGGTGACGTTGCACCAGGCGCGAGCATGCTCGGGCAAACCGTCGCACCGCGCCGGTCGGCGCTGGCGCCCCGCTACGCCACAGGCGGTTCGCCGGGGTTCGCCCAAGAGGTCCGCGAGCTGCGGCAGGCGATCGCTCAGATGGCGAAGTCTGCTCCGGCCCAGGGCTTCGGCTACGCCTCGCAAGGGGGGCCGCCTCCGGTGCAGGTGAACATGCCGGGCGCGGTGATCCGCGAAGAGGCCGACGTCTACCGCCTGGGCGGCGAGTTCGGGTTCCACCTCCGCGACCGCGGCTGACCCTTTCCTTCTTCCCCTCGACCACACGAGAGGTGGTTTCCGCATGTCCACGTACGACCCCGACTCCGGGGTTACCTACGGCCAGTGGTTGCGCGACAAAGGCATCCAGGTCAAGGGCGACCGGACCGTACCGCGGCGGCGAGAGACCCGCGACGAGGCGGGTCGCATGGTGCGTGAGGTGACGGAGCTGACCGACTCCGGCGCCGTCGCCACGACGCGTAACCGCTCCTCTCGGCAGGGGGAGCACCAGGACGTCCACGTCCGCATCCCCACGGTGCACGGCGCTGTGGGGGTGCTGCGGCCGTGAGTACAGCGCGGTTTGAGGCCCTCCGCCAGCGCCAGGTGGTGGCGGTGCTGGAGCTGTGTGCTGAGCAGCAGGAGCGCCTGGTGGCGGCGAAGGAGGCCTACGCCGCCAACCCGACGGCGGAGACGTTGGCTGCGAAGCGGGCGGCGATGGCCGAGATGCACAGGTTGCGTCGGTGGCTGCGGGAGAACGGCCGGCCGGTGCTGCCGGGCGGCGACGGCGTCATGGTGGCGGGGGACCTGTCGGGTGAGCCTGCCCGGCCGGCGGGTCGCGTGAGGAGGCTCGGCTGATGGCGTGGTCCGCGAGCGGGATGTTCCGTCAGACGCAGCTCGACCAGTGGGACGATTCCGCGTTGTCCCTCGATCTCACGGTGGAGACGGGCAAGCTGGCGTTCTTCGGCAGCAGTGTGACGCCGAACTACGGGACGGATACGGCGTACGGGACCGCGCCGTGGAACTCGGGCGAGGCCAGCGGGGCTGGTTACACGTCGGGTGGGCCGTTGCTGACCGGCACGACGCTGGCGATCGTCGGCTCGTCGATGGTGTTCGACGCCGACAACGTGCAGTTGGACAGCTCGACGATCACTGCCGAGGGCGCGCTGCTGTACTACCCCTCCAAGTCGAATCGGGCGCTGCTGGCGGTGTGGTTCGGCGCCGCCAAGAGCACGCAGGACGGCACCTTCCTCATCACCTGGGCGTCCGGCGGCATCGCCTCGTTCGCCATTCCTTAACCCCGGAGGGCGGTGAGCGGTGCTCCTCAAGAACAATTTCTCCGGCGGGACGGATGGCGCTGGTATCACCCCGGAGAATTCGGGCGGCGTGTCCGGGGATGCGTTCACCAGTGTTTCCGGGGTCCCCACCTACACCACCGCCAATGTCTCCGGGCAGCGCGGCCCGATGGCGGCCATCCTCACCTCCGCTGGCAGCGTGCGCTGGTCGTACACCCTGTCAGGTCGAGACGTATGGGCACGCGCCTACATCTGGCTCACCGGCTACCCGTCGAGCTTCACCGACTTCTTCATCACTCTTCGGGGCGCTAGCAGCGACCTGACGCAGTTGTGCATCAGCACGACAGGGAAGCTATCCATCCGCAAGAGCGGGGCTTCGCCAGACCAGGCGCTACAGACTGGCTCGGTTCCCCTTAACCAGTGGGTCCGTGTCGAGTTCTCTGTTCACATCGGGACCACCACATCGGACAGCACCTGCGAAATCCGCCGCTACGACAGCGCCGACGCAGCCGCCGCGTCGTGGTCTGAACGCACTCAGGCGTCAGCGATCGACCTGGGCACCATAATCCCGGTCGGGATCGCCTTCTGGCGTGCCAGCGGTGGAAATTACGAGTACGACGACGTGGCTGTTACCGATGTCGGCTGGCTCGGCCCTGCATCATTCGGTGCCCAGGCCACCCCATCCGTCCTCACGGGCACCTGGTCGCTGCCCACCCTCACCATCTCCACCGGGTCCGGGATCGCCCCATCCACCCTGACCGGCACTTGGACCCTGCCTGACCCGGAGATCGCAACGGCGAACGGGCTGACCCCGGTCAACCCCAACACTCTCGCCGGCACCTGGGCGTTGCCCGCCCCTACGGTGCAGGCGTACTCGAACATCACGGTCACGCCCGAGACCCTCGTCGGTGCCTGGCAGGTCTACGACCCGGTTGCCGGGGTGCCCGTCAACCCTGGTGACGGGATCAGCGGCCCGGGGCAGGTCGAGTGGAACGGCTTTCTGTTCGGGCCGGGCACCCCGTACACGCCGCAGCAGCTCGACGGGTGGGTCACCGACATGCCCGGGTTGGACTCCGGGAACGTCCCCCAACCGAGCAGGCACGGCTCCTACCCGGGGCGGAAGTTGGCGCAGGAGCGGCAGGTCACCCTGTCCGGGCTGATCACCGCCAACCCCGGGGACATCGAGCAGGCCATCGAGGACCTCATCCAGGCGACACCCGTCTTGGAAGACGACGTCGAGCTGCCGCTGGCGATCCGCGTGCTCAACAACGTCTACGTCGGCTACGGGTCCGTCACCAGGAGAAGCATCCCGCTCGACATGGTCGGCATCGGCAAGGCGAAACTGACGATCCAGTGGACCCTGTCCGATCCCGTCCTGCTGTCCCAGTCTCTCAGTAGCGCGGTCATCGCCGACGCGCCACCCAGACCCTGACGAACCTGGGCAACGCCGCGACCTACCCGCTGATCAGGATCCCCGGCCCTCGACCAACCCCGCCATCGAGATCCAACGGACCGGTGGCGACGCGAGAGTGCTGGAGTTCAACACCACTGTCCCGTCCGGCCAGATGCTGATCATCGACACCTACTACGGCACCGCACGCCTCGGCGGCAACGACGTCATTTCCACCCTCTCCGGAACCTCGGTGCCGGTCTTCGACCTCGTGTTGGCCGCAGGAGCGAACGCGGTGACCTACGACGGCGGCGGGTCCGCGCCCGGCATCACCCTTCTCTGGCGGCACGCCTACCTCTAACCAGCGCAAGGGGGTGAGCCGTGCCAGCCCAGATCCGGGACGTCTCCTACGTCTCCTACAGCGGGACCGGCACTCCGCGACGTGCCCGCCCCCGACTCCCGCCCCGGCGACCTGCTCCTGGCCATCCACTCCGCCGACATCGGCAGTCTCAACAGCATGGCCGTCGACGGCGGCGGCACCTGGACCGCGATCGCCGCCCGGGGCCGGGACGGCGGCGCCGGCGGCACGAAGGTCTACCGCCGCACCGCCACGGCGGCCGAGCCGAGCACCTACCAGTTCACCCAGTCGTTCTCCGCCGACAACACGGTGACCATCCTGGCCATCCCGGGCGGCTCGTCGACCGGCATCGTCATCACCCAGCAGGGCGCGGCCGGCAGCACCCAGGACGTGACGGCCCCGGCCGCGACGCCGTCGACAGGATCGGGGCTGGAGCTCCGCGTCGGAGTGGCGTTCAGCCTCAACAGCAGCACCACGCTGTCGTGGCAGACGCCGACCGGGTGGACGCCCGTACGCTCCGCGCAGTCGCGGCAGTACGTGGCGGCCACCGTGGCGTCCCGTGCCATCGTGTCGTCCACGCAGGTCGCCGCCGCGACCTTCCGTACGAGCCGCAGCGTGGGCGAGCAGCAGGGCTTCACCATCCTGATCCCCACGACCGGGTCCACGCCGACGCCGCCGGTGATCCCGGACACCGCACCCGGCCGCGGCTCGGGCCTGTACAGGTACATGTGCCACGACCTGCGGACCGGGGCGTACATCACCGACATCCGCCCCTCGGATTGCACCTTCGACCGGCGGATCGGCGAACCGGGTACCTTCTCCGCGACGCTGCCAATCCCGAACAAGACGGTGGCCGAGGAAGTCGCCCGCATCGTCCCCCGCTTCTCCTCCGACTTGTCGACCGGGCCGGGCCGGTTCACCGTCCGCATCTGGCGGGCCGGCGTCCTATGGGGCGAGTACTGGATCACCGCCGCGCAGATCTCACGATCGCGCCGGGGCGGTATCAGCGTGCAGCTCCGCGGGTCCACGTTGGACGCCTACCTGCGGAACGTGCCCGTCGAGTCCGACCTGTCCTACAGCTCGGACCAGATCGCGAACGCCAGGTCGCTGATCACCCACATGCAGGGTTTGACAGGGGCGAACATCAGCCTCCAGTTGCAGCCAGGCACGTCCGGCGTCACCCGCCCGCTGGAGGTGAAAGCCTCCGATGACAAGACCTACGGCGATGCCCTGGCCGACTTCGCGCGCGAGTACAACGGGTTTGAGTACGTGATCGACCCCTCGTTGAATGCGACCACGGGTGAGGTCGAACGGTGGTGGCGGTGGGGCTACCCGAGGATCCAGGGCACCACCACGCACGTCGTCACCGAGTCCCCCCACGGCGGGGACATCCTGGAGTGGTCCGAGCAGATCGACGCCCTGCGCGGCGCCACCCGCGCCCGCGTCAGGGGCGGAACGCCGGAGGTCACCGACGCCGAGGCCGGGTCCGAGCCGGTCTACTCCTCCTGGGCGAGCTCGGCCACGCACTTGGCGGCCGGCTGGCCCCGCATCGGGCAGCGGGTTGATCACCCGGGCCAGTCCACCAGCACGAGCGAGCTGAACGACTATGTGGTCCGGTGGTTGGCCGCGATGGCAGGGGCGGTCCGCGTCTACAGCTGCACGGTCGCGCTCGGCGCGAAGACGACGCTGTCCCCGTCGGCGTTGGGTGACCAGGTCAGGCGCGTGATGGTGAACGAGTGGTTTCCCAGCGTCGACGGCGGTGCCGGTGTGAACCAGTCCCAACGGTTGATCGGGATCGCGATCAGCCCGGTCCGGCGTGGTGTCGGCAAAGAGGAAGCGCAATTGATCTTGGAGGAGCCGACGATCAGCGATCTCGCTGACGACAGGTTCCCGACCGAGCAAAACCGCGACATCCGCCAGCTCCAGCGGAACGTCGACCGGCTCAGCAACGACGCCCGGACGGTCCGCGGGGTGCCTGTGCCGCGAGGCACGGACCTGTCGAACCCGCCGAATTTCTCGTCGCCCTCGGTGCAGACGGGCGATTACGCGAGCGCGAGCGCGTACACGGCGCTCCGCGCTGATGCGGCAGCGCTTCACGACACCGTCCGCGACCTGATGAACAGCCTGCGGAACGGCGGCGTGATCACCTAACCCCGCCCCATCAACGTGCCGCCCGCCCACCAGATCCGTCGCAGGTCGGTGAAGAAAACAGCGGGCGGCACCCCCTCGACGTGACGGTACGCCTGCCCCGAACAGGCACCCATCACACCAGCAAAGGGGACGCCACGTGCGCCGATGCACCAGCCCGCGAAGACACACCGACCGCGCCCGAGCGTCGTCTTGGCATGCCCTGCAGCGGCGTGTGGGGCGCAGAGGCATGTTCCTGCTGCTCTTGGCATACCTCGACCTCGTCTCCGCGATCCGCTTCGCCTGGCCCTCACCAGACGTACTGCACACCCCCTCGTACGCGTTCCTCGCCGAGCTGGCGCCGCTATGGGTGTGGGCCGTGCTGTGGGCCGGCGTCGGCGCGCTGTGCCTTGTCCAGGCATTCGTGAAGCGCGACGCGATCGCGTTCGGCTTCGCGGCCGCCCTCAAGTTCCTGTGGGCGGCCATCTACCTCATCGCGTGGGCCCTCGACGAGGTGCCGCAGGCCTACGTGACCGTGACGTTCTGGGCGTTCGCGGCCCTCGTTGTGCACGTGATCTCTACCTGGCCCGAGATCCCCAAGGGAGACCAATGACGCCCCTGGCTTTCCACCTCGCCGCCGCGGCAGCAGGGTGGAGCCCCGAGAACTGGGTCGCCGTGATCGTGGCAGCGGGCGCGCTGCTCGGCACCGCCATCACCGGCCTGTTCGCCTTCCGAACCTCGGTGAGGACGAACAAGACCCAGGAACGGATGGCCGAGCAGTCGGCCACGATCGAACGCGCGAAGGTCGTCTCCGAGGCGTTCGAGCAGGCCAAGGCGATCTATGACCACGCGATCGACGAGCTGCGCGAGGAGCTCGACCGGGTCCGCGCCCAGCACGAGAAGGCCCTCGAGCAGCTCGACCGGCTGAGCGAGAAGTTACAGGCCGAGCGTGGGACGAATCAGGAGATCCGCGACGAGCTGCACAGCACCCAGCGAGAGATGGGTGAGATGCGCACGCGGATGGCGCACATGGACCGGCTGATCAGCACGCTGCGCAGGCAGCTCGTCGAAGCCGGGCTGACCCCGACCGAACCAGTGTCCCTGGAGGGCGCATGAGCGAGAGTCTGCCGGAGCCGCGTAACGGTGCCGGCCCGACCGAGTCGGATGAGGAGGAGGTCCTCCGCGCGCTGTATGGCGAGCCGGACGACGACGGCATCTACCGCGGCCCCGGGCCCGACCAACCGGATGGTGTCCAGTGACCGCCGCGAAGATGCTGGCCGAGGCCCGAAAGGACCTGGGGCTGGTCGGCCGGCCGAACCACATCACCCGCGAGTACGCCAAGGCGCACGGCAACGAATACCTTGACGCGCCCTGGTGCGACATGTCGGTGACTCACTGGGCCCACCGATCAGACAACACAGCCGCGGTGCTCCCGCAGGGGGACCGCGCCTACACCGTCACCCACGCCCTGGACGGGCGCGCCCTCGGCCGGTGGCACGCGGGCACGGCCGACAACATTCGCCGCTTCGCACAGCCCGGGGCGATCGTCTTCTTCGACTGGGGCGGGTCGGACTCGATCGGCAACATCGACCACGTCGGCGTCGTCGAGCGCAACCTCGGTGACGGCAGGGTGCAGACGATCGAGGGCAACACCGGCGACGCCTGCAAGAGACGCGTCCGCGGCCCGAGCGTGATCGCCGGGTTCTGGAACCCCGACTACAGCAAGCAGGAGGACGACATGCCGCTCACCGACGCGGACGCGAAGAAGGTCGCCAAGGAGGTCCTGGCCAGCCTCACACAGGAGGTCGGGAAGGACCTGTGGGCGGCTCGCCAGGGCATCTTCAAGCCCGGCTCGAAGCTCGACTTCAAGACGTTCATGCGGCAGGTGTGGGCGTACGGCAAGGACGGCTACGCCCAGTCCAGGGCGATCCGCGCCGAGCTCGGCGCACTGAACGCCGCGGTGAAGACGCTGGCGGAGGCTCTCGCGCAGCGCGACCAGGCGATCGACGCCGACGCGCTCGTCGAGCGGATCCGGCAGGAGATCTCCCAGGTGACCATCCGCCTGTCCACTGCGCCGGCGGACGACGAGGCCAGGACCTCGCAGGGCTGACCCGAGCACTGGCCCGATTTCATACCGGCTCATATACCGGCCACCTTCTGACCTGCCCGAACAGGGTGGGTCTTCTTGTTTTCCGCCCCGGTTTGAGGGCGGCCGTCCCCTGAAGGAGGGGCATATGCCCACGATCTTCGGCCGCGAGCCGGCACTATGGCTCGGCCTGTTCAGCGCCGCCCTGCAGATGTTCGTCGCCTTCGTGGTGCCGCTGCCCGACACCACGGTCACGGCCATCAACGCCGTCGCCGCCGCGGTCATCGGTGTCTGGCTCGCGTTCGTCACCCGGGCGGCCGACGGCGGCTCGTCGATCCAGTCGGCGATCCTGGGCTTCGCCCAGGCGGTGATCACGCTGGGCCTGGCATTCGGGCTGAACATCACGGCGGAGAAGACGTCGGCCATCATGGCGTTCCTGGCGCTGCTGGTGGCTGCGTTCGTCCGGCAGAACGTCTCGCCGAAGACCGCGGTCGCGCGGACCTGAGCTGAGGGCACCGCACGGCCCTCGGGTGCTCTCGTGGTCCAGCGGCCGAGGACACCGCCAGCCCCGGTGGCGGTGGCGCGGGTTCGAATCCCGCCGAGAGCACCAACGAGTAGAGCGCCCGTCCTTCCCCCTTGCGGGGAGGGACGGGCGCTCTTCGTCATGCCCGCCTGGTCAGGCGCGCTTCCAGTGCCACCTGCGGTCGCTCGTGTAGTACGAGCACCGGTAGCGCTTGCTCGTGACCTTGGCGTACCCGTACTTCCCGTGCGCGGTCGCGGGGCAGTAGGCGCCGGGGGTGATGCAGTTCCAGTGGTTCCCGACGCGCTTGTAGCAGCTCGCGGTCGCCGAACTGGTGGAGGCGTCGGCGGAGGCGATCGCCGCGGCGGTGGGGACGATGAGGGCGGCTGCGGTGAGCGCGCCGGCGACGAGGAGACGACGGAGCAAGGTGTTCTCCCATGCTGGGGGACGTTGGCCAGGAGAGGACGGGCCTGGCGGCGCCGCGGTTCACTGGCCCCGGCCCCTGTGACCCCAGGAACCTCGCTGGCTACGCCTCCTGCTCGGCCGGCTGCTCCACGTCGGCGGCACGCTCCTCCTGCGGCAGGCCGGACGGCTCCTCGAACCCCCAGAGCCGTTCCTGGCATCGCCGGCGGGTGATGCGCACGAGTTCCTCGGCAAGACGATCGTCCGCGCTCATCCTCATGCCGACCATGGTGCCGCCCGCGCGTTGGGGCCGCCACTGGTGTTCGTAGGATCAGCCCCGGACCAGCACACCCAGGGGGACCCGATGGCCGACTACGAATTCCCGACCGACCTCATCGAAGCCCAGCGAGCATTCCTGGCCGCCAGCATCAAGGTCGCGGAGATCGACGCCCAGTACCCGCGCCCGACCGCCATCGCCGCCGGCGAGGCGAGCATCCCCGACGAGCTGCGCCAGGCGCACGCTGAGGCATGGGCCGAACGAGACCGCACGCTCGACGTTCTGTACGGGCACTCGTGGTGGATGGAAGTCCCCCGGGCCGAGCACCATGCGGCGCGCATGGCGCTCAGGAAGGCCGCGCAGGAAGGCTGACCACCTCAACCAGGTCCGCCAGATCCACGAGCTCGGCGACCTCGGCCACCGTTTGGGCGAAGGTGATGTGGTAGCCGAGGTGCCGGACGCGGAGGACCTGGCGGCCGTTGAGCACGACGGTGTCGACTTCCCAGCCGTCCACGCCAACCCACTTCCCCACGCGGGCAGGATAAGAACCAGCAGGTCAAGAGCCCGCAAAGTGGTTCGCCGTTGAGCCTGTGTCAGCTGTCGTCGGCGAGGTCCCGGGCAATCATCTCGGCCCACCTCACCACCATCTTCCGCTTCTCAAGCGGCAGGCCGGCGGGAACTCTGAAGCTCGCCGTCGAGTCCTCTCCAGGCGCAGGAACCTCCAGCCCGAGATACTGAGCGGCGGTCAGGTGACGAAGCGTCTCCAGATGCTCGCGATAGCGGGCCTGCTCCATGGCGGCGCCCTTGCGTGCGGCCATCGCTGCAGCGAGAGCCCGGAGCCGCCACAGCTCGGGTGCCCTGTTCACTCTGCCGTTCAGCAGGTCGATCACCCACTGCACGCGGAAGGTGTTGCCGGTTTCCGGATCGCGGGCCCGTTCGGTGAACGCGTTCTTCGAGCCGCCGTCGTAGCGGTCGATGTGCGCTTGCAGGCAGTCGCCGAGGGGGGCCTGGCCGGTCATGTTGATCCTCACCTCAAGGTGACGCTAGCGAATGGAGGCAGACAGGGACAGGGCCAGCTTCACGCAGCCAGCGCGAGGCTCTTCAGGCGTTTCCGCTCCTTCTCCGTCGTCCCTCCCCACACACCAACCTCGCCGTGCTCAATGGCGTATGCCAGGCACTCGGAGACTACCGGGCAGCCACGGCAGACGGCTTTGGCGAGTCGGCTGGAGACGGGGTCGTTCGGTTCGGCGAAGAACAGATCGGGGTCGATCTCCGGGCACACTGCCCAGTCCATCCACCCCGCGGCCGGGTCGCGGGCGAGTAGCTCGGCGAAATCATCTGGGGTCACGGGGCCCCTCCGCTAGCGGTCGGTGCCATCTCACCGGTCAGCCAGCGGCCGTTGTACGGCAGCACCCGACCCGCCGCCACCAGCCGATACACCTCGACGTAGGTCTCACCGAGCGCGGCCGGGGTGGCAGCGACCCGCCCCGCAGCAGCCCGGAGCCGCCTTGGGACGCCAGCGAGGACCTCCAGCGCCGTGGTGCAGTCGACCAGCTCGGCCTGCCATGCCTCCACCGGGTCGCCCTTGGTGGCCGAGGCGATCCACGCCAGCAGCTCGGCCTGCCGTAAGGCGGCCATTCGCACGAGCGTGACCACACGGTCGTACTGGCCGAGGATGGCGATGCCGAAGTCGAGCAGCTGGTCGACGAGCTCACGGTCGGAGGCGAACGGCGCATACCCGTGGCCCCCACCTGTGAGCGGCCAGACGCCCAGCGCGAGCGTCGCGCCAGTCAGGGGGGCGTACGCGTTCGGATGCAGCCCAGTCGCCCGGCAACGACCGCACAGGTCCCGCCCCAGGCTGCCCAGTTCGCTCGTGTCGGCGGCCACCTCGGCGTGGCTCGTCCAGCTCATGCGCACCCCCGCGCGAGGTCACGGGGTGTGACGGGCGGCGGCGTCGCATCGTTTCGTTCCGCCAACCCCCGTCTGCCCTCATATACGGGCCATGGGGGAGGGGCTGTGAAACGAATCTCAGAAGGGGCTGTGAAACGAAAACCGCTCACTCTCGGTCACCATCTCCGCTGGGCTCGGCACCGTCAATGAGGCCCTCGGCCGCGCGCTCCGCGGCCTCCTCCGCCAGCCGCTCGACGTCGTCGGCCGCGTCGTCCACGCCCTCGATCCCGAGCCCGGCCTCCAGCTCGTCCGGCGACGGCACGGCGAGATACCAGCGTGCACTGCGCCCCTTACCGCGCAACTCGGCGACGTTCTCGAACCGCAGCCGGTCCAGGCACCTCCAGGCCCCGGTCTTCGACACGCCACGCTCGTACCCGGCCGCCTGCATGGCCGCCTCGACCTCGCGGACCGTCGTGCCGTCCGGGCGGCCCAGCATGCCGACGAGGAGCTCGCGTAGCTCGGGCTCGATCTCGGTCTGCTCCGCCGCCTGCCTCCGGCGGGCAACCGCCAACGCCCGCCGCTCCCCAGGCGTAAGGGACGTGTCCAGCGTGCTGCCGGCGGCGGCGAGTGCTGCTCTCGCCTTCTCGCGCGCTGCGGCGCCCGGGTCCGCGTCATCGTCGTCGTGGTAGGTGGGCATCGGGGGTGCCTCCGTCGTCGGGGCGGCCGGTGCGGGCCGCGGCGAAGATGTCGAGCCCGCCGTACGGCGCGGCTCCCAGGGCTCGGTGGACAGCAGCGCGTCCACCAGGTCGGCGCCCATCTTGTCCCGCAGGTAGGCCATCAGGCCGGGCTCGAGCTCGCCGGGGTGGCGGCCTTCGACGAGGCGGTCGATGTCGGTGAGCTTGTCCAGCCGCCAGGTGCGCCCGCTCGACCAGTGGCCGCTCATGTCGGTGGCGAGGATCACCCCGGCGTGGCCTTCGCCGTAGCGGCCCATGTCGGGCAGCGTCAGGCCATACTCGCCGACCGCGTGCTGCATCTCCGAGCGGCGGTTGACCTTGCCGACGAGGACCTGGTCGATGTTGGCCCGGATATCGCCGGACCCCAGGTTGCTCACGGTGCCGCGCAGGCCCACAGCGAGCACACCCACAGCTTCGGAGCGGCCGGTGCCCGTGAGGTACTCGAACTCTCGCCGCGTCGCCATGCCGATACGGTCGTTCGGGCCCAGGAGCTTGTCGGTCTCGTCGACCACGACGATTACTGCCTTCTGGTCCGGCTGCGGCTCGACGGTGGCCTCATCCCCGTCCTCGGCCGCGCCGCGGTAGTCGATGATGTGCCGGGCCATCTCCAGCAGCCGCAGGGCCTTGACCCGCTCGGCGGGGCCGCACGCTGACGCCCCACACGCCCGGCGCCAGCGGCGGGCCTCCTTGCCCTTGGAGACGTTGATGAGGATGACCCATGCGTTGTCGGCCGCCGTCAGCCGTTCCAGGGCGTTGGACAGCAGGACGGTCTTCCCGCCACCGGTGGTGGCCACGACGAAGATACGCTTGGCTCCCTCCTCGTCCCAGGCCGTGATTTCCAGCGGGCGGCCGGTCTCGGGGTCCATGCCGATGATGGCCGGCTCGCGCACGTCCGCCACGGGCGGCAGGGGGATCTCCGGCGTCGGGTCGAGCAGCGGGTGCGGCAGCTCCACCCAGGGGTCCTTGTAGCGGATGCTGACTGTGATGCGCCCGGCCCGGTCGGGGCGGCGGACCTTTACCCGGGACGTCTTCAGGCCCTCGATCTCGGCGATGCGCTCCTCGATGTCACCGCCGACGATCTGCGAAGCACGGCGGCCGGTCCCGACGGTGTCGATTTCCATCTGCTCGCCGAGCCGGGTCTCGCGCCAGTCGACCAGGTGGCTGCCGGCCAGGCCGTACAGGTGCGCTTTGCGGTGCCAGTCGATTTTGGCCTGCTCCCAGGCGATCGCGGTTTTGATGGCGGGGTCGCGGCGGTAGGCGTAGTAGGTCAGCGCTCCTGTGGCGGCCCCCAGCCAGGTGGTCAGGCCGTACGGGCCGGAGGTGACGCCCCACTGCGCCGCCGCCGACAGCCATAGGCCGCCGGCCGCGGTTGCGAAGGCGGTGAGCAGCGGCTTCTGCTCGCCGGGCAGGTTCATCGCCCTCATGTACATGCCGAGCGTGGCGAATACGGTGACGGGAAGCCCGGGCCAGGCGGGCAGGTCGAGGGCGTGGGCACCGGCGGCGGCGCCGTAGGTGCCGGCGATGACGGCGAGCGGGCCGCGGCGTAGATGGTCGGCCTGAACCCACCCGGCAGCGCGGCCGAGCAGCCCCCAGCGGGGACGCGGCTGCTCGACCGCGCTGTCGTTGGTGGTGGTGTCGGGCTCGTGCGCCTGGGGACGCGTCGAGGTACGCACCCTGGTTCCTTTCAATGTGCTCAGGAGGCGTTGCCGGTGAAGAACCGGCCCTGGAACGGCATCTGGACTCCGGACGCGGCGAGCGCGAGGACCTCGCCGTAGACGGCGACGAACTGCTGGTGGGCCTCGGCCAGGCGCTGGGCGGCCTCGCTCATGTGCTCGCTGTAGGAGGTGATGCCGGAGACTGCCGCCGGGTCGAGGCGACCTCGTTGACGCAGTTCTCCCGGGTCTGGACCAGGGCCTCGGCGTAGCCCAGGACGCCGGCGGTCTCCCCGGCCATGAAGGCGACGAGCGCGGTGTCGTCCTCGGGGACGAAGTTGGCGACGCGGTTGATCAGTACGGCCCAGTCGAGCGGGGGCGCGGTGACGCCCCCAGGCTCGGCGGGGGCGGCCGTCTCGGTGGTGGTCTGAGTCATGGTGGTGCCTTTCATGGAGGGGGCTGGCGGCGCCGGTTGCGGCTTCGGCGTGGCCGGCCGCTGCCGGGGCTGGGGACGGGTCGACCGGGCGGCGGGGCGGATTTGTCGCGGCGGAGGCGGGCCTTCCAACCTGCGCGGGCACGCTCACGGCTGGACTTCGCCCATGTGCGGGCCTGGCCGCCGAGGCTGCGCCACTTGTCGCGTGCCGACTGCTCCGGACGACGGGCCGTTCGTTCGGCCCAGCGCCGCCCGCTCCACTCGTGCAGCGCGCGAGCGGCCCGGCCGGTCCGCCGGCCCGCGAGCTCGGCGACGGCCTCGCTCGCCGTGTCCGCCTTCACGGGGGAGGCGCCGGTGGCGTTGTAGAAGCGGACCAGCAGCGAGCCGCGGGCCGGTCGCCGGACACCACCGGGCCCGCGGCCACGGGCGGCCCGACCACCGCCACGGGTGGCCCGCAGGGGGTCGTTGCGGTTGGCGCGCTTGACCGCGGCGTAGACGAGGCCGCTCGCGGTCGCGATCACGACGAGCTCGCCCCCGGTCATGACGGGTCGCCGCCTGAGCTCAGGTCGACGTGGCGGGCCGGATCGGCCTGGTCGTCGATGGCGTACGCAGACGAGCGGCCCGCGACCGGCTCGGTTGTGGAGGTCGGGTCTTCGTCGGTGCCACCCTGCTGCCGGTTGGCGCGGTCGTTGGACAGCTCGACCAGGGCGAACACGGCTGCCAGGCCCGCCCCGGTCAGGATCGGCAGGGTGATCGCCAGCGCCAGGGGCAGGCCCAGCAGGCGGCAGCCCACCATGAGGCCACCGAGGGTAAGCACGCCTGTGCCTGTGGGGCGGAACGACCACCACTGCCGGACGAACTCGCGCCACGAGGTCGGGGTGATGCTCATCCGAAGAACACCCCCCACAGGCGGCTGATGCTGATGGAGTTCCACGAGTGCGCTCCGGCGAGCAGGGCACCGGTCAGCAGGCCGAAACCGCCGAGGATGAGCAGCTCGTACCACTTGGTGATCCGGGCCCACACCAGGGCGACGATCGCGCCGAACAGGGCGAGCCAGAGACCAGGAAGCCAGTTCACGACAGGTCACATCCGTTCACGTTCACAGGGGGAGTCAGTCGTCGCCGGAGACAGTGACTTGCGGGGTGTCGCCATGCTCACCCGAGTCCGGCTCCGGGGTAAGGGACTTGCTCGGCGCGTAGACGGTGCCGTCGTCGGTGAAGGTGTAGCCCTGCGCGGTCATGCGGTCCTGCACGGCCCGCACACGACGCCCGCCCCAGCCGGAGCTGAAGCCGTAGCGGTCGCCGACCTCGCTCCAGGTGGGTCGCTTCCCGACACCGTTCCTGCCGCGGCACCTTGCGCGGATCCACTCTTCGGCGGCTCGATTGTCCTGCTCATTGGGCCTGCCGCGCTCGTCGCGCTCCTCATCGTCGTCCTCACGCGGCTCCTCACTGCCGGACCCGTCACCCGTGTGCGTGACCGTGAGGACGTCCCCCTCGTTCAGGGGCCACGTCTCCGGCTCACCGACACTCACGGGCTCACTCACCGGAAGTGTGGGGAGCAGGACGGTCGCCGGGGTGGGCGCGGTGTGCGGCGCCGTGTGGGTGTGGCCGTTGATCGGCCGGCCGTTGGCGCTCACGGGAGCACTCACACTGCCGTTCACCGTGTGAGGGACGAGCGTGCGCGGCCGCGTGAGGGGGAACGGCATCAGCTTGGGCCGCTTCCACGCCTCGTAGGCGTCAATGGCCGCACGAGCCTCCTGGGCCATCTCCACCGGCTCCTCCACCGGCGCCTGCTCGGGAGCGGCCCAGGCGGAGGCGGCGGGGATGTCCAGCAGCTGCTCCATGCTGCGCAGGGCGGCCACCTGGCCGCGCAGCGCCTCCTGCAGGGCGGCATCACGGGCGAGCCCAGCGTGCTCGGCCGCCGCAGTGAACGCCCGGCGCATCGCCCGGTAGGCCCGGCGCTGCTTGCGCGTCGACGCCCCCGGCCTCGCGCAGCTGGTGCGCGCGGTCGGAGGCGAGCGCGACCCGGGTGAGGCGGCGCTGGGTGTCGACTTCGCCGGCGGTGCGGTCGGTCGCCTCGGCCAGGCCGAGCCGGACGAGGATGCGTTCGGGGGTGAGCCGCCAGTGGATGGAGGAGCGGCCGCGGATGCGGCGCCGCTCGATGGCCATGCCGCGCTCCCACAGCCAGGCGGCCACCAAGGGGGCGGCGAGCCGGAACGCGGCTTCGGCCAGGCCCTTGAGCCCCTTCCCGCTGAGCGTTGCGTCCATGGCGGACAAGACGGCGGTGAGCACTGCGAAGGCCCACACGGCGATGCCGTCGACCCCGGCGGAGTAGTTGTCCCGCATGCTGCGGCGTGCGCGCACGGCGGAGGTGACGACGGCGACTTCGATGAAGCCGAACAGCACCAGCCGCAACGGGCCGTCGAGGCCAAGGACGTCTCCGGAGAAGCGCCACATGCCCTGCGCGGAGACGCCGGTCGCGATGCTCGCGGCGACCATCGTCAGGATGTCCTCGGTCGTCCGGTCGGCGGCCCAGCCGCGGACCGCCGCCGTCAGCGCGTGAGCCGCGTGGGCGGTCGTGCGGAGGACGGCGCGCAGGGTGAACCAAGCCAGGACGAGGAGCGCCAGGGCGAGCACGCTGAGGATGGCCGTCGCGATCGGGTGTGCGGCGGCGTAGGCGGTCACCTGGTCGAGGACCGGCAGGCCCGGCGAGTTGTTGGCGGATGGACCTGGCAAGGGAGCCAGGGCCTGGTTATCTTGCGTCAAGGTCGTTTCCTTCGTGGAGGTAACGGCGACCCGATTGGGTCCGGCCCCGTGTCAGCGTTGCGATCGCTGCTGCGGGGCCGCTGTCGTCTTCGGTTGTGGTGGGGCCCCGGGGATGGCCGGTGATCCCCGGGGCAGGTGGCTCGCCCCGTCCCGGATCGGGCCGAGCCACCGTCTGTTGCCCTGCCGGCCCGAACTGGGCAACAGGCCGGCAGGGCGCCCCGCCTCAGCCGCGCAAGGGTCAGACGCGGCGAGGCGGGAAGCTCATGGGAGCGGCTCGGGCCGCAGGTCGGCGAGAGTGACGACGAGCTGCTGGGCGAGCGTGCGGTGCAGCCGGCGGAACTCCTCCAGCAGGACGAGCGCGCGATCCTCGGTGACGACCGGCAAGGGGGTGCCGGGCTGGAACACGGTGCCGAGGACCGCGTACGGAAGGCTGAAGCGGGCGGTGTAGACGGCCGCGGACTTGCGCAGCCGCGGGCACAGCGCGATGGCCTCGGGAAGGCAAGCGCGGCAGGTCGGCGGCGCGTTGGTGTAGCCCTCGGGGACGTTCGTGCCGTCGGCTTCGGTGAGAACCCACCAGATGCGACCGGTGTGCTCGTCCAGAGCGGTCCGGCCGCATACCTGGCAGAGGTTGTGCTCCATGCACCGCCACTGCCGCAGCGTGTTGACCTTCTTCCACTCGATGCGGCCTGTCCGGCCGAGGCCGTGTCGGGCGCGTAGCACGCCGTACACCCAGTCGGTGGGCTGGGGGTCGGTGTAGGTCAGGCGCAGGCCTCCGGCCTCGGGGTGGTAGCGGAAGGCGAGGTTCTGCAGCACCTCCTCGTCCGACCAGGCGGTGATGTACGGCACGCGGATCGAAGGCGCTGGCGCGGTCATGCCTGCCCCCCCTTCGCCGCCAGGGCCTGCTCCTGGCCGTCCAGATCCAGCGGGAGGCGAAGGCCCGCCCACGAGACGTGACCACTTCCGTCGCGGCCTCTGCGCGTGCCGCAGGTGTCCGCCAGGCGCGACACTTCCGCCAGCGCACTCGTCGGCCCGCGCCCATCCACCAGCACGCCCGGGTCGCACACCTCGAAGCTGACCTCCGTCGGGTTGATGCAGGTCGTCAACGTGAACAGGCTCTCGGGTGCCGTGCGGGTCAACGCGTCCTCGGCCAGCGCCCGCACGATCTGCTCAGCCGTCTCAGCCTGCGCGGGCCCCCATGCCGAGAGCACCGCGCGGGCATGCTGGGCCGCGATCTCGACCATCTCGGGGAGACCTGGATAGTCCTGCCGGTACATCGCCATTGCCACCACCGGGGGGAGTAGCCGGATATCCGGCTGTCTTGCCGGATCTCCACCTTGCAACCTGGATATCCGGCACGTCAAGCTGTACGGGTGGACCAACCTCGTTACCTACAACTGGCCGACCACTACCGGCGGCTCATCCTGTCCGGGCAAATGCCACCAGGCACCCGCCTGCCAGCCCGCCACGAGATCGCCGCGGAACACGGCGTCGCCGAAGGCGTAGCGAGGTCCGCCATCCAAACCCTCGCCGGAGAAGGCCTGGTCGAGGTGCGCTCCGGAGCTGGCGCGTTCGTCAGGAAACGGCCGGAGTTACGGCGCCTGGTCCGTTCCTGGTATCGCGACCATCGTGGCGGATCGCCGTTCCGTGCGGAGATGGAGGCGCAAGGCCGGGCCGGGACGTGGTCGTATGAGTCGGAGACCATCCAGGCCCCGCCGGCGATCCGCGAGCGCCTAACCCTCGGCGAGCCGGACCCGAACGTCGTGGACGTCATGCGGACGCGGTATGTGTTCTTCGGGGACGACGAGCCGGTGATGCTGTCCACGTCGTACGAGCCGTACGAGCTCACCAGGGGTGAGCCGATCGTGTTCCCGGAGGATGGGCCGTATGCGGGGCAGGGTGTCGTCGATCGGATGGCCGTCATAGGTGTGACCATCACGCACTGCCCCGAGATCGTGTCGGCCCGGCCGATCACCGCCGCGGAGGCCAAGGACCTGGTGATGCCGGCGGGGTCGCTCGCGCTGACGATCCAGCGGACGTACTACGCCGGCGAGAGGCCGGTCGAGACGGCGGACCTTGTCATTCCGGTCGACAAGTACGAGCTGGTGTACGACGTGCCCGTACGGCGGGGGATTGCGGAATAGGCCGACGACGGGCGCGTGATGCTAGGTGACCGCGCCGCAGGCGAAGCAAAAGGGTCGCCCCGCCTAGCGGAGCGACCCCTTGAAGTCTGAAAGCGTCAGCACACGGCGAAGCGCTGCTCACGCGTGTGGACGGTGATCGGCTCAGGTGCTTCCATCTTCACCTCGACCCGCACCTCATCGTTAGACAGGTAGAGGCCGATCGCCTCCGCGAGGTTCACCCAGAGCTCCTCGATGCTCTCCCCGGACGCGAAGCACCCCGGCAGCTCATCGACCTCAGCCCATACCGTGTCGTCGTCCTCGGTGTGCACTCGGATCGTGTAGGTCCCGGTGCGTTCGTCCATGCCTGACGTCATGTGGCGCTTCACCGTCCCTTCAGTCCCGCCTGCCGGAGTATCGCATCTGAAAGAGAAGCTGAATAGTCCCGCCCGCTGTGCTGTGGCAACGTGATCGGTCGGCAGCCTTCCTTCTCCATCTTCACGGTATGTTTCCCGCCGAGAGTCTCAACCCACCCGTGGTCTTCCAGCAGTTTCTTTGCTTTCCGCTGGTTAAGAACGCGCGGAAGGTCGTCGTTGCCTCTCCCCATGCGGCTCCCTTCTCGGAGGTCTCGCGCGCAGGTGCGGGAAGAGCGTAAATCGTTCCAGCATCAGCCGATGCGGGTTTGAAAACCCTTCACATTCAGGACGGCGGCCCCAGCCAGAACGCGACCACCGACCACTCCGCCGCCCCGGCCGTCGAGCCGTCATGCGGCAGCAGCTCCGTGGGCGCGATGTACCCCTGGCCGGGCTCCAGCCGGATCCGCAGGCATCTCAGCGGGTGCCCCTCGGCGATGTAGCGCCGCAGGTCGTCGGTGTGTGGTAGGTGGCCATCCTGGTCGCGGCCCAGCGCGCCGCAGATATCCATGATGGTCCGGTCTCCGAGCAGGAGGTAGCGGCTGCCGGGGCCCATGTTGAGGGCCAGGCGGCGGCGGCTGCGTAGCCGCTCCGAGTAGGGCAGGCGGTCGAAGTTGTCGATGTGCAGCCCGATCCGGCGGCGACCGTTGTCGAAGTCCAGCGTGGTGGTCAGGCAGCCGGCGGGACTGTCGGCGCACGCGAGCAGCTCATGCGGCCACTGCCCGTCCAGCGGATCGAGGGCGGCGGCGGCCTGGCGCCGCTCATCCAGGTCGGCACCGGGGGAGACCGGCAGCGGGCGGGTGACCAGCTTGACCACCAGGCCCGGCGGGGTCGTCTCGTCCGCGCGGAACTGCTCGGCCTCGCCCTCGGTGAGTGGCCGCCAGTCCCCGGCGGGGACGACTGCGCTCTTGTCGTCGTAGCCGGGGACGTCACCGACCTGGGTCACGCTGCCGATGTCGATGCGGTGCCGGATGCTCTCGAACTGGTCGAACAGCAGGTGAAAGCCCACGGTCGCCCCTCCTACGCCTGGTCTTCGGCGACGGCGATCTCAAGGTCGGCCGCGACCGCCTGCGCGAAGTCCTGGAGCTGGGACCGGTCGATCTTGGCCTTCCGCAGAGAAGTGACTCCGCGCACGCCGGCCAAGTCGTTGCCCCGCAGGTCGAGGTCGCGGTAGACGCCGCCGTCGAACTCGGTCAGGTGGAGATCGCAGCCGTCGACGGCCGCGCCGGTCATGTCCGCTCGGGAGAACGTAGCTTCCCGCAGCGAGCAGGATGCGAAGATGACCGGCCCGGCGGCGCGGACGCGGCTGAGGGTGGCGTAGTCCAGACGGCACCGCTCGAACAGCACGCTGTCGAGCGTGACCTCCTCCAGCAGCGCGCCGAGGAGCTTGCAGTCGCGGAAGACAACTCGTGACAGTTTGCTGTCCGACATGCGCAGGTTGGACAGGTCGCAGCCGGTCAGCTCCACCGAGTTCCACGTGACCTTGTCGAGGTAGGCGCGCTCGGTGGCCAGTCCGCTGATGCGGCCGCTCATCAGGGTCGTCCCGGATAGGGACAGCTCACGCAGTTGCGCGCCGTTGTAGATGAACTCCATCAGCCGGTCGCCGTCCAGCGAGGCGACCTCGTCCAGGTCCTCCTCGTCCAGGCCGGGCAGCGTCACCGTGGTCTCGCGCACGGTACGGGTCTCCATGTGTTCCTCCCTATCAATATGCGGTGAGGCCGCGGGCGAGTTCTCCGACCTGCTCGCCCACGGCCTCACTAGGTGGCTACTTCTTGCTCCAGTTGTCCCAGGAAGGGCGGTTATCGAACGTCTGACCGGCGTTGTCCCACGAGGGGCGGTTGTCGTGCCCGGCGTGGATCGTGCCGGGGGCGGTGGACGCGTACACGGTGACGAGGTCCTCGACGAGCGGGGCGTCCGTGGTCGCGAGTTCCTGCAGGGGGGTCATGCGCACTCCTTCGCAGCGGTTGTCAGGGCGGTAATGAGGGATTGCCGGGTGAGGCGGCAGTACGCGGTCTCGGTCGAGGAGAAGCTGCCGTGCTCGAAGTAGCGGTTGCCAGCCTGCGCGCCGCGGCAGAAGTCCCAGAACGCGCACTCGGCGCGGCACGCGCGGAGACCGTTTATGTACTCCTGGACGTATCGGAGCCGGTGAGCGTCGGCGAGCATCGCGGGAATCGACCGACGCAGGACGTTCCCGGCAAGGAAGTCGCCATACGTCGAGTCCTTGATGCCGCCCAGCTCCGGGGACAGCAGCACGACGTCGCCGTTCCAGGCAATGGTCGGAATCGGGTCGAGGCGGCGGGCATCCCACCGCTGGCGCTGCCCGCCGCGGACCAGCCGCAGGTATTCGGCGACGCGCTGCACCTCCCGCAGCACGGGCAGGTGACCGGGCTGCGTGGACCAGGCCAGCACCCGCGCCCAGAATTCCTCAGCGCGCTCGCGGCTGATCGGCGGCGCCGTGGTGTTGGCTCCCTCCAGCTCTTCGATGTTCAACCCGATCGACTGAGGCTCCAGGCGCATCAGGAAGTCGAGCAGGGCTTCGGGCTGGGCGATCCCTTCGGGGCCGACGACGGCGATGATCGAGAACGGGATGCCGTGCCGGCGGAGGTCCCGGATCCCCCGGATGGTTCGGGCGAACGCGGGCTGGCCGCGCAGGTCGACGCGGCGGCCGTTGAGGTGGGCGGGGCCGTCGATGCTGACGCCGACTCGCACGTCGAACCTGGTCAGAACCTTGCACCACTGGTCGCTGAGCAGGGTGGCGTTGGTCTGCACCTGGTGGCGGATGCGGTGTTGCCGACGCAGCTCCTCGAACGGGGCCAGCATGGCCGTGAACCGGCTCGCTCCGATGGTGAGCGGCTCGCCGCCGTGCCACACGATGTCTACCTGACCGCCGTCCGCGGTGAGCTCCTCGGCTGAGGCGACCACGGCTCGCAGCACCTCGGGGGGCATCTGCCTGTTCAGCTTCCTGTTCGGCAGGTAGCAGTAGCTGCAGTCCAGATTGCCACAGGGGGGTGGGTTGGAGCACGAGAGTCTGCGGCGGGCCGAACCACTGGCCGTACTGCCGTTCATCCATCGCGTGTCCTCGTCGGTGATGGGGATGGGGTGGGTGGTGCCGCCTCGCGCCGCGCCGCGCCTCGGTCACGCCGCGAGGCCGGGGCTCATGGGTGAGACGGCACCTGCACCGGAGGGCTGACGAAGCTCGGCTCCCAGCCGTCGCCGAGTAGCTGCGCGTACCGCTGGGCGTACCAGACCGCGAGCTGCTGCCGACCGAGCGGCGTGGTGGTCTCCGACGTGACCTCGCCGCCCACCGTGATGGTCTCCAGCGCCCGGTTCGCGTTGGCGAAGATGACGAGCACCATCTGCTTGCCGTCTTCACCGGTCTTGGTGAAGCAGTGATGCGCGGTCTCCTCCGGCTCCGGCGGCGCCTGTACGGGGCCGAGCACGAGGCGACGCAGGCCGGGCAGGGCCATGGCGAGGTGGAAGAAGGCGCTCACAGGCCTGCCCTTCGCGCAGCCAGGATATGGCCGTGCACCTCGCGCCAGCGGGCGGCGACACGTTCGGTCGCCGCGCCGGGCTCGCTTGCGGGTGCCTTCGCGAGGATCACCCGGTTCCGCTCGTCGCGGCCGGGGACGCGGTGCCGGGCTCCGAGGTCCTGCCGAAGGCGTTCCAGTGCCTGCACAGCGGCGTCCGTGGGGGACAGCGGCGGGGGCTTGGGGGCGGCGACGAGCTGGTCCATCAGAGGTCTCCTGCGAACGTCAGGTGGTAAGGGCCCCTTCCCGATGGTGACTGTGTGCGACGGGAAGAGTGCATCAAGTGCGGTGCTGTGCCATAGTCGCCATAGATCCCCGGGGGAACCAAGGCGCGTGATCTGGCCAAAGTGATTGACCAGAACTGACCACAACCAGGAGCTGCGGAATGCCACGTCCCGCTGATCCGGTCGACCCAGCCAAGTCGCCCTGGCACCTACTCGGCGCGGCCCTCCGCCACTGGCGCGAGCAGCAGAAGGCATCGCTCGACGACGTCGCCCGCCAGGCCCACATGGACCCATCCATCCTCGCCCGCTACGAGCGAGGCGACCGCCGCCCCCCAGCCGACGCCGTACAACGGCTCGAACGCGTCCTCGGCTCCCGCGGGATCCTGCCCGCACTCCATGCCAACGCCGTGGCCAATACCGGCAAACAGGGCTCGCCAGAACCCGCCCAGCCGCCGCATGCTGACGACATGGACCACCTGCGCCGGCAACTCCTCGCCGGGATCGCGCTCACCGGCGCCGCCGCGGCGTTGCCCATAGACGGCCTGACCCGCCTACGGGAGGTCGTCGACGACCATGTCGGGGCGGCGAGCGTCGAGGAATGGGAGGAACTCGCCTGGGAGTACGCCCACCAGGTCGTCACCCGGCCGCTGCCCGACCTCATCTCCGACCTGTCGGTCGACCTCCTCGCCCTGCAGAAAGCCATGAGCGCCGCCCCCAGCGACCCGGTCGCCTGGGCCCGGGTCAACACCCGCATGACGTTCCTGCTCGCCTACGCGCTCGGCTCGGCCGGGCAAGCCCGCGAATCCCGCCACTGGTGGGCCTCAGCGCGCCGCTCCGCAGCACAGGCAGGCGACGACATGCTGGCCACGGTGTGCGCCTTCGAGGCCATCCAGGCGCTGTATGAGGACCGGCCGCTGCCGCTCGTCCTGGCCCGCGCCGAGGAAGCTCTCACAGCCACCCAGGGGCGGCCCTGCGCGGCGACCGCCAAGGCGCTCGGCGCCCGCGCCAACTCCCGCGCCCTGCTCGGCGACCTGGAGGGGGCCGAGGACGACCTGAACGAGCAGGACCGCGTGTTCGACCAACTCCCCGACCAGGTGACCGGCGACCGCGCCTCCGTTTTCGGCTGGCCCGTCACCCGGACCCTGCACTCGCGGTCCCTCGTCTACACCCTGGCAGGCCACCCGGCCGCCGGCCGGGCCCAGGCCGAGGCGCTCGCCGCCTACCCCAACCCCGCCGACCGACAAGCCGCCCAGGTGCAGCTGCACGTCGCGATGAGCGCCGTACGGTCCGGCGACGTCGACGGCGGCCTCGGCCACGCCCGCACCGTGCTGGCCGAGCTCGGGCCGGCCAACCTGACGCGCTATGTGGTGCACACCGCGGTATCGGTCGTGCAGGCCCTGCCGCCAGCCCGGCAGACCGAGCCCAGCGTGATCGAATACCGGCAGATGCTGGCCCTACCCGGAGGTGTCTGATGGGAGTCGATTTCCACCGCCTCACCGGCGAGGCCGCCGCGGCGGCCCTGGACGATGAACTGGCGGAGGTCTACATGGCCATCCGCGCCGAACCGCCGTACAACTCTGGCCCGCTCTACCAACGCGACCGCTTCCTCGACCGCACCCGGAAGCAGGCCGGCAGCCCGGGGTTCACCCTCGTGGTGGCCGAGGACGGCGGCGCCCCGGTCGGGTTCGCGTTCGGCCTGCCGTTTCCCGCGGGCCGCTGGTGGGGCGGGGAAACCACCCCGGGCCCTGCGGAGGTTGTCGCGGCCGACAAGTACGCGGTGATCGAGCTGAACCTGGTCAAGGAGTACCGGGGACAGGGCATCGGCGGGCGCCTGCTGGGTGAGTTGCTGGAGGGGCGGCCCGAGCCGTACGCGACGCTGTTGTCCCGGCCGGAGGCGGCGGCGCACGCGATCTATGAGCACTGGGGATGGAAGGTCGTCGGCACGTGCCGCCCGGCGCCGGACGCCGAGGTGGCGGACGTGATGGTGCTCGACCGCAGGCGCATCCGCTAGTTACCGGAGGCAAGCGGAGACGACGAGGGCCGCCCCGCCGAAGCGGAGCGGCCCCATCCCTGGCACGGGTCTATCTCTCCGACGCGCAACCAGCGCGAGAGGTTCACACGCCGAGCGAGCGGGCCCATCTCACGGCACCTGCCGCCACTTCCCGCCGGCACGGAGGTACAGCTCGCGGAGATACCAGTCCCCGGGCTCCAGAAGCGGGACCACGACGACCTTGCCGTCCTCGGCAATCCGGATGTCGCCCGGGCGGGAGAGGATGCCCCACGCCCACGCGAGGGCAGCCTCCTGGCCCATGTCATCACTACGTAGGTATGACAGGGACGTACCTACGTAGGCACTACGGTCCCTTCCATGATCAATCCGGGCACGGGGGTGCCTGTCTATCGGCAGCTGGCGGACCTCATCCGCCGGCAGATCGAGACAGGACAGCTCCGCCCGGGCCAGCGTCTGCGGGCCGAGCCGGACTACATGGACGAGTACGGCATCTCGCGCACCTCGGTGCGGCAGGCTATGGCCATGCTCCGCGCCGAGGGACTCATCACCACCACCCGCCGGGGGTCACGTGTCCGCGCCGAGCACGACGTAGACGAGGTCGCCATCGGGGCAGATACTCGGGTCCGGACGCGCATGCCGAGCGCTGAAGAGCGCCAGGCCCTGAACCTCGCAGAAGGCATTCCCGTATTCGTCATCGAGCGCGACGGCGCCGAGCCGGAGATCCTCCCCGGCGACCGCACGGTGCTCGTCGGCGACTAAGAGCTGGACGACCTCGCGCCGTCCAGAGGACGGGCCACCCCGGCAATATGCGTGCCGGGGTGGCCCCCGCCCGGATCCGCCGCTCGAAGGCGTCCCTGCGCGGTCTCCGGGTGATCCTGATAATGCGTGCCGTTAATGCCGTTTTGCAACGGTCCCGCCGAAATCATTCTCGAAAACCTGGGCGAATCCGGAGCAAACGGGCAGGGCCGCCCCGCTGCAACCCTGCGCAGCAGCGGGACGGCCCTGCCCCACTTAGACGCACCAGATCGGCAGCTGGGTGCCAAGCCTCCGCCCTTGCTTTGCAAGCGTTCTTCTGGAAGGTGGTCACGAGCGCTGAAGTGAGGTCGATGCTTGCCGCGCTCATCCAAAAAGCGCTCAAGCTGGCCGCCTGAGGCCCCCGGTGGTGCGCCGCTGTGCCTGGGTGCCGCGACGTCGTGTGGTGGACGGGCGGCCCCGGCGGGAGCGAGGCTCGGTGACCGCGGAGACCGCTGTCGCCCTTCCGGCCCTCGTGCTGGTGCTGACCGCCTCACTGTGGGCGGTGACGATCGCGGGCGCGCAACTGCGATGCGTCGACGCCGCCCGGGCCGGCGCACGCGCCGCCGCGCGGGGTGAGGCAGCCGAGGAGGTGAGCAGGGCAGTCCTGCGACTGGCTCCCGAGGGTGCCTCGGTGTCCATTCGCACGGGAGCGGACACCACCCGGGTCGAGGTCATCGCGACGATCCGGCCGCCGTTCAGGTCGCCGCTCCCGCCGGTTCGACTCCGGTCCGCCGCCGTCTCCGCCACCGAACCCGGCGTTCTCTCGCCATCGACGGCGGATACGGGGGAGAGCCGGCCTCCGGACAGCGGGGAAGACCTCGCCGCTCCGCGACCGGGCGAACGCGAATGACGAGCGGCCCACAAGCCACATGAACACGGCCGGCAGTCGCCCTGAACACATAGGAACGCAGCCGGTGGACGGCCCCTGAGCCGGAGAAGCGCGACGGCGGATCACTCCGAACAGCGAGGACGTGTGGATGACGGATCGTTGCGGACATGAAGGCATGCGAATGAGGAGATTTCAGGCCTGCGAGGACGGAGCGCGCTCCACACGGGAACGCGGCTCGGCGACCATCTGGACGATCGCTCTCATGACCGCCGTGTCGGCGGTGGCGATGGTCGTCGTCCAGGTGGGCGTCGCCCGCGTGGCGCGGCACCGGGCGCAGAGCGCCGCCGACCTCGGCGCGCTCGGGGCCGCTCGCGTGGCGCTGGCGGTCCCGGATGAGGCGTGTCATCGCGCGGAGGCCATCACGGTCGCCAACGGCGCCTCGCTGCGGTCGTGCTCGCTGTCGGGCGGCGTCGCCGAGGTCGCGGTAACGGTGCGGTTCGTGGTCCCCCTCCTCGGTCCCACGACGGCCTCTGCCTCCGCCTCGGCCGGTCCGGTCGGCGCCCCCGCATGAGTGGGTTGCTCGGCCGGTCCGGTTGGTGTCATGGCATGAGTGGGTTGACCGGCGCGGTTCGGCCGGTGCCGCCGCATGAGCGGTTGTTCGGCCGGCCGTCCGGTGCCGCCGCATGAGGGCGATCGCTTTGTCGAGGCCCGAGTCCCGTCCGGCGGGATCCGCAGGGCAATGTGCGCCACCGGCCGCTTCGGGGGCGACGGGCATATCACGCAATTTGGATCTTCCGTAATGTGAGACTACTTGTGTCGCAATAGAATCACGACTTCTTAGACATTCGGTCCAAGAGTGGACGGCTGGCGTAAAGTGCCGCGTACTCTCAGTCGCCGTACGCATTCGGCCGAGGCAGTCGGGGCGGACGGTTCTCCACGAAGGGATGCGTCGTGACCAGGGTTCGTAGGCTGGGCACAACGGCGATGATCGTTCTGGCGGCTCTGGTGTCCGCGCCGATGATCGGTGTCGCACCCGCGAACGCGGCCGACGCCGAGATCCTTTCTCCTGCGGACGGCGCGGTCGTCAAGTCGTCCGGTGCGGTGGCTGTGTCCGCGAAGACGGACTGGTACCAGATCAGCATGGCCCTTTACGTCGAGGGCCCTTCCGTATCCCGGCAGAAGATCGCTTCTGGCGGCGCGAACCAGACGATCAGCGGATCCTTCGACCCCGGCGACGCCCCCAACGGGACGTTCACGGTCAGTTTGTTCGGTGAGGTCACGCACAAGACCTACGCCACCTCGACCTTTGTGCTCAGCAGGCCGCCGGAAGCTCCCTCCGGGGTCGAGGCACAGCTCAAGAACCCCTCGACAATCCTGGTCAGCTGGGCGAAGGGCGCGGAGCCGGATCTCCAGTCGTACGAGATCACCTCGGTCAAGGCCGGCAAGTCCGGCTCCGTCTCCGCGGACTCCGCCTGCTCCGGTTCGACCTGTCAGACCAAGCTCGCGCTTCCATCCGGTCTGGGTGGACAGAAGGTGGACGTCTCCGTCCGCGCGTTCCGGTCGGACGGCACCGGCGGCACCGTCGCATCTCAGCGCTCCGCGGCCGTGTACGTGACCGTGCCCGCCCCCGAAACCGTCCCCGACTCCCTCCCCCGACGCCGTCGAAGAAGCCGGGCCAGGCGGCGGTCAAGTCGCCCGCCGCCAAGACCCCGAAGACGCACCAGACCGCCGCCGTGCCGAACCCGGAACCGGCACTGCCTCAGAACACCGCGCTGCCCAAGGACACCGAGCCGCCGAAGGACACCGAGCTCACGCTGCCGGAGGCGAACGGCGGCAGCGACCAGACCGAGCCGGTGGTCGTCCCGGAGAAGACCGACGACCCGAAGATGACGGCTCAGTCCTCGTTCCTGCCGCTCGGCGGGCTGAGCTTCGGCGTGTACGTCGCGCTCGCCGTCGTCCTGCTGCTCACGGGCGCGAACCTGGGCGCCTGGCTGCGGCGCAAGGGCCTGACGAGTGACAGCGGGGGCGAGGGACGATCCGGTGGCTCGGAGCCGCGGCAGGTGGCAGGAAAGACGGGCACCTCGCCTCAGGCCGCCACTGTGGCGAGTGGCGCGGCCGCGTTCGGCGGCGCCGCCACGGCGAAGGCCCGGGGGAAAGCGCCTGTCCGACGTCCCTCCGTAATCCTGGCCAGGCCGAAGGCCCGCGAGAATCTCCCGGAGGCGGAAGGCGACCCCGAGACCCTCCTGGGCGCCGTTTCCTCGACGAGCGAGAGCACGGACACGATCCCGGGCGCAGGCACGATCACCGGCACCGGCACTGGCACGCCGGGTGTGGGCACGGTCACCGACAGCGATACCGACACGGGCACGATCCCAGGCGTGGGCGTGGGCGTGGGCACGATCAGGGACACGGGCCAGGAGACCGCGTTGTCCGATCAGGGGCCGGCCGCCTCTCTCGACCGGCCGGACCAGCAGGAGCCGCTGTCGGCTGCCGCTGAAAGCCCTACCGCTGAAAGCCCTACCGCCGAGATCAGTTCAATCGCTGAGACCAGCCCTGGTGTGACACTCGCGGCCGAGGCGACCTCCGCTGCCCCCACCACCGAGGACCGCGCTCCCGGTGACCCGGCTTCCGGTGCCCACCCGGCCGACGGAAGTGCTTCCGGCACCAATCCGTCGAACGGCGCCTCCGTGGACTCTGCCGTCGCCCGTGCGGCTTTCCCCACATCGCCGTCCGGTGTTGTCATGGCCTCCGCCGCCGCAGGCGAATCGCCCGTGCAGTCCGCGCTGGACCAGCTGGCCTCGCTTCCTCCGCTGACCGCACGTCTGGATGACGGCGGCCGGACGGCCCCCGATCCCGTATCGCTGTCTCCGGCGGCGCTGCCCGGTCAGATGCCGGTCCCCGTGCCGGCGGTGCCCGCGGGTGCGGCGTTCAACGGCGAGATGCCGGAACGGCCTCTCCGCCAGCCCGAGCCGGACGTCTGGACGGAGGACGACGACAGCCTCTACTCCGGCCGCCACCGCGACCTCTGACGGTCGTGCGTTCCCGGCACTTGCCGGGACACGTGCCTTGGGTGCCTGCCGCCTGCATCCGCCTCTGTTCGCCCGCCGGGAGCCGTGCCCCGCCAGCCCGGGCGGTGCCGTCCGATGCCTGACGCGATCCGCGCCGGGTCAGGTGCCCAGGAGGATGTCGAGGAGGCGGATCGCCCCGGCCTTGTCGAGCGGCTCGTTGCCGTTGCCGCACTTGGGGGACTGGATGCAGGACGGGCAGCCGCGCTCGCACTCGCATGAGGCGATCGCCTCCCGCGTCGCCGTCAGCCAGTCGGACGCCCGGGCGTACCCGCGCTCGGCGAAGCCCGCGCCTCCGTCGTGGCCGTCGTAGACGAAGACCGTGAGCAGGCCCGTGTCGGGGTGGAGCTCCGTGGACACGCCGCCGATGTCCCAGCGGTCGCAGGTCGCGAACAGGGGCAGCAGGCCGATCGAGGCGTGCTCGGCCGCGTGCGCCGCCCCGCCGAGATCCACCGCGTGTCCGGGCTCGATGAGACCGGCGAGCGCGGGCGTGGGCAGGGTCCACCAGACCGCGCGGGTGCAGAGTGTGCGCGGCGGCAGGTCGAGCGGCTCCTCGCCGAGGACCTCCCCGGTCTGCGTACGCCGCTTGAGGTACGAGACGACCTGGCGGGTGACCTCCACCGAGCCGAAGTGCAGGGTGCCGGGCCCGAAGGGCCGTGAGCGCAGCGACTCCATGACTCGGATGTCGGTGACGTCCCGTGCGAAGGTCGCGTAGTCCGGTTCGGCGGCGGTGACCAGGGCGACCCCCGCGTCCAGATCGAGCACGTCGACCACGAACGTCTCGCTCTGATGCAGGTAGACGGCTCCGGGATGGACCATGGAGTGCGCCGACGGCTCGTCGACCGTGCCCAGCAGGCGGCCGGTGGACGCCTCCACGACCTGCACCGGGGCACCGCCCGAGCCGCGGATGTCCGCCAGGTCGGCCGCGTGGTCCCGGCTCGTCCAGAACCACCCCGTGGGGCGCCTGCGCAGCAGTCCCCGGCTCACGAGGTCGTCGAGCACGCCCCGCGCCGCCGGGCCGAAGATCTCCAGGTCGTCCTCGGTCAGCGGGATCTCGGCGGCGGCCGCGCACAGATGGGGTGCCAGCACGTACGGATTGTCGGGATCGAGGACGATGGCCTCCACCGGCCGTCCGAACACCGCCTCCGGGTGATGGACGATGTAGGTGTCCAGCGGGTCGTCGCGGGCGATCAGCACGGCCAGCGCGTCCTGGCCCGCGCGGCCGCCCGGCCCGCCTGCTGCCATAAGGAGGCGCGGGTGCCGGGCCACCCGGCGATGAGGACCGCGTCGAGCCCCGAGACGTCGACGCCGAGTTCGAGCGCGTTGGTGGTGGCCAGGGCGGTCAGTTCGCCCGAGCGCAGGGCCTTCTCGAGCACTCGCCGGTCGTCGGCCAGGTAGCCCGCCCGATATGCCGCCACCCGGTCGGCCAGCCGCCCCCCTCCGCGATCTGTCCGGCGCCCCACGCCGGTCTCGGACGCCTCTCCGGTCTCGGCGGCCACCGCGGAGGACCGTCCCGGCCCGCCGACCTCGTCGAAGGCCTCGCCCGAAGCGCCGCCGAAGGCGCCCCCGGCAGCGCCCCCCACAGCGCCCCCGGCAGCGTCACCGAAAGACCCGCCGTCGCCCGCGCCCTCGACGTCCCCCCCATACGGCGCGGGCCCGGCGTCGAGGAGGGCCTCGACCTCCTCCAGCGTGCGGCGGGCGGTGAGGGCCACGGTCTCCGCGGCGCGGCGGGAGCGGACGAACGCGAGAGTGCGCACGTCCTCGATCACGAGGTCCGCCAGGAGGTCGGCCGCCTCGGCCGTGGCCGTACGGCGGACCGGGGCCCCGCTCTCCCCGCGTAAATCGGTCAGAGGCGGCTCCCACAGGGCGAAGGTGGTCGAACCCCGGGGGGAGGCGTCCGTGGTCACCTCGGCCATCTCAAGGCCGGTCAGGCGCACTCCCGCGGCGGCGGGGTCGCTCGCGGTGGCCGACGCCAGCAGGAACACCGGGGAGGAGCCGTACCTGGCGGCGACCCGGCGCAGCCGGCGCAGGATCTGGGCGACGTGGGAACCGAACACCCCCCGGTAGCCGTGGCACTCGTCCACGACCACGAGGCGCAGCCGCCGCCAGAAGGACGACCAGGACGAGTGCCGGGGCAGAATCGACCTGTGCAGCATGTCCGGGTTGGTCAGCACGTAGTTGGCGTTCTGGCGGACCCACCGGCGTTCCTCGGGCGGCGTGTCGCCGTCGTACGTCGCGGCGCGCACCTGCGTCAGCCGCAGCTTCCGCAGGGCCCTGAGCTGGTCGGCGGCGAGCGCCTTGGTCGGGGTGAGATACAGCACGGTGCCGCCGGAGAAGATCTCCGTGACGGCCGGGATCAGGTAGGCCAGGGACTTTCCGGACGCGGTCCCTGTGGCAATGATCACGTTTTGGCCACGTTTAACCAGCTCGGCGGCCTTAAGCTGGTGTTCCCACAGGCCGGAGACTCCCTGCAGACGCAGTCGGGAGACCAGCAGATCAGGGGCCCATTCGGGCCATCTTGCCTCACCTGCCTGACGTGCTGGAACATGCTCCACATGAGTCACGCGCCCCCGGCGTGCGGGAACCGCGAGCAGGCGGGTGAGAAGGTCGCCTGTTCGGGCAGAGGACGAAGAAGTCGGAGTCACTGGTTTCCAGTTTGGCATCTGCGGGGAGAGTCGCCCGGAGTCGTGATTTCGTATAGACACGGAGTCGTAGCGTGGTTGAATGCCGCGCATCGGGTCGTGCCTCTGGACTACCAGGATGCATGACCTGTATCGAGACCTACGCAAGTAAGGCGCTGGAGGATCTGTGGATCTGAAGTTGGACCACCATTCCGAGGACAATCTCACCATCGTCGATGTCGAGGGTGAGATCGACGTCTACACCGCGCCCAGACTGCGTGAGCTGCTGATCGACCTGGTCAACAAGGGCAACTTCCACCTGCTCGTGAACATGGAGAAGGTGGACTTCCTCGACTCCACGGGCCTTGGCGTGCTGGTCGGCGGCCTCAAGCGGGTGCGGGCGCACGACGGTTCCCTGGAGCTCGTCTGCACGCAGGAGCGCATCCTGAAGATCTTCCGCATCACCGGCTTGACGAAGGTCTTCGGGATCTACGCCTCGGTCGAGGAGGCCAAGGAAGCCCACGGCCGGGACAAGTGACGGCCGGGGATTCAGCAACATGGCCACCGTCGAGCTGACGTTCAGCGCTCTGCCCGCCCACGTGCGTACGGCCCGGCTGGTCGCCACGGCCATCGCCCGGCGTACGGGAGTGGCGGAGGCGATCCTGGACGAGGTGCGGCTCGCCGTCGGAGAGGCGTGCTCGCGGGCTGTGGAGGCGCACCGCCTCCACTGCCCGGGGGAGCCGGTACGCATCGAGTTACGCGATGACGCGGGGCGTTTCGAGGTGACGGTCACCGACGCCGCCCCGAGCGAGGACGTGACGCCCCAGGTGCTGGAGGCGAACGGCAGCCTCATGCCCGAGATCGACAATCTGGGCATCGCGGTCATCGCGGGGCTGGCCGACGACGTCGAGGTGCTCCCCGGGCCGAAGGGCATGCGGATCCGCATGAGCTGGCCCGCGTCTCCCAACGGCGTCGCCGCCCTCTGACCTTCGAGAGCCTTCGAGGCAAGACCTTCGAGCAGATCGAGTGTCGCCCCCCGGCGTGGCACTCGATCTTTTGCTATGTCAGCCCTAATTTCGGCCTGCCCGAAACTAGGAACAAGGCAGTACCGTAACCAGGGCGACCATCGCCGCCACGCCCCTGACTCCGCTGGTCAAAGCACCTTCATAGCGGTGCAAATGTTCGTCCATTACTGGACGCCGCTTCGATTACGAGGCGCGAGGGCCTTCATATCCGTGGCGTCGCTGCGTAGACTCCCGGCACCGGCCAAGGTATTGCGGATGCAACCGGAAGCGGCACTTGCCAACCCGCCCGGAAGCGCCGCACGGCCAGTGGGTTCGTCCAGCGTCGTCCGGGCAGGGAGACCGAAACCCCGTCTGGCCGAGGAGGACGGATGTCTGCCTTGCACGCCGCTGGCGAAGGCGCAGCGGTAGCTCTGAACGGTTCCCATCTCACTCTTGTCATAGTCGTCGCCGTCGTGGCTCTGCTCGCTCTGGCCGTCGCGGGCGGCCTGGTGCGCGAGGTGCTCGCCGCCGGGCAGGGCACCGAGCGAATGCAGAACATCGCGCGTGCCGTGCAGCAGGGCGCCGCCGCGTATCTCGCGCGGCAGTTCCGGACGCTTGCGATATTCGTCGTCATCATTCCGTTCCTGCTTCTGTTGCTCCCGGCCGGCTCGACCGGCGAGCGAATCGGCCGGTCCGTCTTCTTCGTCGTCGGCGCGGTGTTCTCCGCACTGACCGGTTTCATCGGCATGTGGCTCGCCGTACGCGGAAACGTCCGCGTCGCGTCCGCCGCCCGCGAGTCGGGTGAGAGGACCGCGATGCGCATCGCGTTCCGCACGGGCGGTGTCGCCGGCATGTTCACGGTCGGCCTGGGCCTGCTGGGCGCCGCGATCGTCGTGCTGGTCTACAAGGGCGACGCGCCGAACGTCCTCGAGGGGTTCGGCTTCGGCGCCGCGCTGCTCGCGATGTTCATGCGTGTCGGCGGCGGCATCTTCACCAAGGCCGCCGACGTCGGCGCCGACCTGGTCGGCAAGGTCGAGCAGGGCATCCCGGAGGACGACCCGCGCAACGCCGCCACCATCGCCGACAACGTGGGTGACAACGTCGGCGACTGCGCCGGCATGGCCGCCGACCTGTTCGAGTCGTACGCCGTCACCCTGGTCGCGAGCCTGATCCTGGGCAAGGCGGCCTTCGGCACCGAGGGCCTGGTCTTCCCGCTGATCGTCCCCATGATCGGCGTGATCACCGCCGTCATCGGCATCTTCACCACCTCGCCGCGCGGACGGGACCGTTCCGGCATGGCCGCCATCAACCGCGGCTTCTTCATCTCCGCCGCCATCTCGGCCGTGCTGGTGGCCGTCGCGGCGTTCGCGTACCTCCCGTCGAGCTTCGCCGAACTGTCCGGCGCCTCCGCGGACGTCGCCGCGCTCAGCGCAGACCCGCGCCTGATCGCCATCGGCGCGGTGCTCGTGGGCCTGGTCCTGGCCAGCGCCATCCAGATCCTCACCGGCTACTTCACCGAGACCAACCGGCGCCCGGTGCGTGAGATCGGCGAGAGCTCGCTCACCGGCCCCGCCACCGTCATCCTGTCCGGCATCTCGGTCGGCCTGGAGTCCGCGGTCTACTCGGCGCTGCTGATCGGCGGCGCGGTCTACGGCGCGTTCCTGCTCGGCTTCGGCAACGTGACCGTGGCGCTGTTCGCCGTGGCCCTCGCCGGCACCGGCCTGCTGACCACGGTCGGCGTGATCGTGTCCATGGACACCTTCGGCCCGGTCTCCGACAACGCCCAGGGCATCGCCGAGATGTCGGGCGACGTTGAGGGCGAGGGCGCCCGCGTCCTCACCTCCCTGGACGCGGTCGGCAACACCACCAAGGCCATCACCAAGGGCATCGCGATCGCGACCGCCGTGCTCGCGGCGACCGCGCTGTTCGGCTCGTTCCGCACCGCGGTCGAGGGCGAGCTGGCCAAGGCGACGCAGGGCGTGAAGAACGCCCTGGGCTCGTTCGCCAACTTCAGCCTCTCGGTGGACGCACCCAACGCCCTGGTGGGCCTCGTCGTCGGCGCGGCCGTGGTGTTCCTGTTCTCCGGCCTCGCGATCAGCGCCGTAGGCCGCGCCGCCGGCCGGGTCGTGTACGAGGTGCGCGAGCAGTTCCGCACCAAGCCGGGGATCATGGACGGCAGCGAGCTGCCGGACTACGGCCGCGTGGTGGACATCTGCACCCGTGACTCGCTGCGCGAGCTCGCGACCCCCGGCCTGCTCGCCGTGCTGACCCCGATCGCGGTCGGCTTCGCGCTCGGGTACGCGCCGCTCGGCGCCTACCTGGCCGGCGCCATCGCGGCCGGAACGCTGATGGCGGTGTTCCTCGCCAACTCCGGTGGCGCCTGGGACAACGCCAAGAAGCTGGTCGAGGACGGCCACCACGGCGGCAAGGGCTCGGAGGCGCACGCCGCCACCGTGATCGGCGACACCGTCGGCGACCCGTTCAAGGACACCGCCGGCCCGGCCATCAACCCGCTGATCAAGGTGATGAACCTGGTCGCGCTGCTGATCGCCCCGGCCGTCGTCGCGTACGCCGACAACGTCGCGGTCCGCGTCACCGCGACGGTCGTCGCGGTGGCGGTCGTCGTCGGCGCCGTGGTCGTCTCCAAGCGCCGCGCCACGGGCATCGCCCCGTCCGGCGAGGCCGACGAGGCGTCCCGCACCACGGAGCCCGTCGCCCACTGAGAACGCACCCGTCCTGAAGGTCCCCTGCTCCTGGAGCGGGGGACCTTCTCCATACACTGAGCACTTATGGACAAGCCGAACGGGGGCAGGACGCTGGCGATGATCCTGCTGACCATGGCGGTGATGATCGCCGTGATCGTGGGCCTCGCCATCTGGGCCATGCCATGAGCGCCCGGACGCTCGTCGTGGTCAGGCACGCCAAAGCCGGCCACGCGCCCGGCCTCCCGGACAGCGAACGTCCGCTCACCCCCGGCGGTGAACGGGACGCCCGGGCGGCGGGGGAGGAGATCCGGCGATTCGCCCCCGGACTTGTCCTGTGCTCGCCGTCGGTCCGCACCCGCAGCACCGCCGAACTGCTCGGCCTCGACGCCCCCGTCGAGATCGAACGCGACATCTACGAGGCGTACCCCGACGACCTGCTCGGCGTGCTGCGCCGTACGGACGGGGAGATCACGTCGGTGGTGCTCGTCGGCCACAACCCGGGCGTGCACGAGCTCGTCGCTGCCCTGACGGACGCCAGGATCGACGGCTTCCCGCCCGGCGCGTACGCGGTGATCGAGCTGGACGTGCCGTGGGAGGACGCCGCCCCCGGCACCGGACGGCTGGTCCATCTGAGCCACCCCTGATTGCGGCCCGGCGAGGCGGGTAGTAAGAAGCGCCTGCCGCTCAGGAACGTCGTGCTCGCCAGGGCGCCGAGGCTGGAGGATCCGCGCCTCGCGCTCGGCTTCGGCCTGACCGGAGCCGCCTGCCTGGTGATCCCGCTGCTCACGGGCCTGCTCACCGGTCACCCTGCGGGCGGCGCGACGGTCGGCCTCGGCGCGTGGCTGGTCGCGGCGCGGGCCATCGCGAACCCCTCGGGCGTGCGCACGCCGTATCTGCTCGGCGTCGTGCTGTCGGTCGGCGTGGGGACGTCGCTGGGGATCCTGCTGTCGGGCAGCAGCTGGCTCATGGTCCTGATCGCCTCGGCCCTGGCCGGGATCGGCGGCCTGGTGCGCCCGATCGGCGTCACCCCGGCGCTCACGCTGCTGCTGACCGCCGCCAACCCGCTGCCGCTCGACCCCTGCCGCACACGGGCCTGCAACTGCTCGGCGGTCTGCTGGCGGCCGTCCTGCTCACCCTGCCCTGGCCGTGGCGGCGCACCCGCCCGGTCGTCACGATGCTGGGCGAGACGGCCGACACCCTGGCCGGGCTGGTCGAGGCCGTGGCCGACCCCGCGGTGGGCCAGGACGAGTGGGACGAGCGCCGCAGGAAGGCCGCCGACGCCATCGCCGAGGTCCGTACGGCCCGGGCCCGCCGCCTGCGGTGGGAGCGGTCGCGGGCGGCGGAGGACGTCGCGGTCGCGTTGCGCCGGGTGTTCCACGAGATCGTGGCGTTGCGCGGGCTGTGCGACACGCTGGCCAGGCGTGCGCCCGGCGCGGCGGACGAGGCGAAGCTCGGCGACCTCGTGGACTCGCTGTCCGCGTCGCTGCGGGCCTACCTGGCCGAGTGCCCGCCCGAGCACCTGCCGTCGTGGACTTCGGCGATCGGGTCGACCGGCTGCGCGACCGGGCCGCGGGCGGCGAGCGCGAGATGGTCGTGCTCGTCCTCCTCCGGCAGATCGCCCACAGCGCCGGACGGATCCGGGAGGCGCTCGACGGCTCCGCCGAGGCGGCCCGCCGCCTGTGCGCGCCCGGCCTCGGCCCCGCTCTCGACATGGCCACGCTGGCGGTCCCCCCGCCGCTCGCCTTCGACGACCCGCGCGTGCGGCACGCCCTGCGGGTCGTGCTCGGCACCGCCTTCGCCTCGATCGTCATCGTGCTGTTCAAGCCCGCGTTCCCGCACTGGCTGGTGATCGCGGTGCTGGTCACCATCCAGCCGACGTACGGGGAGACGCGGGCCAAGGTGTGGGCGCGGGTGGGCGGCAGCACGGCGGGCGGGCTGGTCTCGGCCGCCATCCTGCACATCACGCCGGGTCACTGGCTGCTCGTCGCGCTGATCGGGGTGTCGGCCGCGCTGGCGTTCGGCCTGGCCCCGACGCATCAGGCCTACTGGGCGACGTTCATGACGATGTGCGTGCTGCTGCTGCTCGACTTCCAGGTGCCGCAGACCGCGCGGATCGCCGAGTCGCGGGTCGTGCTGACCGTCGTCGGCGGCGTCATCGCCATCGCGTGCGCGCGGCTGCTGTGGCCGCGGGGGGAGACCGAACGGCTGGCCGAACGGGTCGGCCGGATGCTCGACTCGCACGCGGCGGTCGCCCGGACGCTCGCGCAGCTGGCCAGGGGGAAGGCGGGCGCCGAGCGGGCCGAGGAACGGATCAGGAAGGCCGCGGTGGACGCCGAGATGGTCGTGGGGGCGCTCGGCTACATTGCCAAGGAGCCGGGCGGCACGGCCCCCGATGCCGTCGAGGTGGCCCTGGAGGCCGCCCAGCGGGTCCGCGACGACCTGCTGACGCTGATCTCGGTGCTGCGCGACGAGCCGACCGGCGCCGGGCCGGTCCCCGACGTCCTGGAGGCCGTGGCCGGCCATCTGCGGGCCGCCGCGCAGGCCGTGCGGGGGCGGGAGCCGTACGAGCCGGCGGCGGAGGCGAGCCGGGGCTCGCGGACGACGCCGTGTGGGTCGGCGCCCAGGCCGAGCGACGGCTCACCGAGCTGGAGACGGACGCGACCGAGCCGGGCTCGGGGCGGGCGCTGCTGCGCACCGCCGCCGTCGACCAGGCGCTGCGCTCGCTGGACGCCGACGCCGTACGGCTGTGCGCGGCGGCGGCCGGCGCCTTCGCGAGCAGGCCCTGAGGTTCAGGTCGTGGCGGACGGCATGCCGTCCTCGGCGTCGGCCGCCTCGACCTCCTCACGGGAGATGCCGAGCAGGTAGAGGATCGAGTCGAGGTACGGCACGTTGACCGCGGTGTCGGCGGCCTGCCGCACGATGGGCTTGGCGTTGAACGCGATGCCGAGCCCGGCGACGGCGAACATGTCGAGGTCGTTGGCGCCGTCGCCGATGGCGACGGTCTGGCTCAGCGGGATGCCCGACTCGGCGGCGAAGCGCTCCAGCGCGCGGGCCTTGCCCGGCCGGTCCACGATCTCGCCCACGACCCGGCCGGTGAGCCGGCCGTCCACGACCTCAAGGGTGTTGGCGGCCGAGTAGTCGATGCCGAGGTCGGCCACGAGGGAGTCGGTGATCTGGGTGAAGCCGCCGCTGACGATGGCGAAGCGGTAGTCGAGCCGCTTGAGGGTCCGCACCAGCGTGCGCGCGCCGGGGGTGAGGACGACCTCCTTGACGACCTTCTCGAAGACCTCCTCCGACAGCCCTTCGAGCAGCGCGACCCGCCTGACCAGCGACTCGGCGAAGTCGAGCTCGCCGCGCATGGCCTCGTCGGTGACCCGGGCGACCTCGTCCAGGCAGCCGGCGTGCCGGGCCAGCAGCTCGATGACCTCGTTCTGGATCAGCGTCGAGTCGACGTCCATCACGATGAGGCGCTTGGCGCGGCGGTGCAGGCCGCTGCGCTGCACGGCCACGTCCACCTGCTGCGCCGCCGCCTCGGCGGCCAGTTCCGCGCGCATCGCCTGGGGGTCGGCGCCGGACACGGCGAGCTCGATGCACGTCACCGGGTAGCTCGAGAGCCGTTCGATCCTGTCGATGTTGGCGCCGCTCGCCGCGATCCGGCCGGCGATCCCGGCCATGGCGGCGGGCAGCAGCGGCGCGCCCAGGACGGTGACGTGCAGCCGTCCGCGCCGTCGTTTCTCCTTGGAGGTCGTGCCGGTGGCGATCTCCAGGTCCATGTCGAGGTCGGCGGCGACCTGCTCGACGGCCGTCCACAGGCCGCCGATCGTTCCTCCGGTGCCGGTGGGCGGCCCCCCGGCGTACGCGACGAGCACGCCCAGGGTGAGGCGGCCTCGGATGACGACCTGCTCCACGTCGGCCACGACGACCGGGAACCCGGCCAGTACGGAGAACAGCCGCGAGGTGACGCCCGGGCGATCCGGACCGGTCAGCGTGATCAGGAGCGTGCGCTGGTTCACGTTGTTTGAGGTTACTGCGCGGCTTGTCATGAGCGCGCACGAGGTTCACGATGCGGACGCCTTCATGCCCCCGCCCTGAGGTTCCGCTGTCATTTCCGCATGTCGTCATGGTGGTGGGCCGCGAAGCAGGCCAGGCCGGGACGCTCTGCGCCGTCCGCCTCATCGTGGCCGGCACCCCCCGCCGAGGAAGGACGCGACGCGCATGACGATCTCCCTGCAGTCTGGACAATCCCTTGGCTCCGGCCGGTACACCGTCGGGCTCGCCGAGAGCGCCGCCGACCTGCGTGCCGCCCAGCGCCTGCGGTACGAGGTGTTCGCGGGGGAGATGGGCGCCCGGCTCGACTCCCCGCTGAGCGGGCTCGACGTCGAACCGCTCGACGCGTACTGCGACCACCTCCTCGTGCGCGAGGGTGACACGGTGGTCGGCACCTACCGCCTGCTGCCGCCCCGCCGTTCCGACCGCCTCTACTCCGACTCCGAGTTCGACCTCGGCGCGCTGAAGGGCCTGCGCGGCGACCTGGTCGAGGCCGGGCGCACGTGTGTGCACCCCGACCACCGCGGCGGCGCGGTCGTCGCTCTGATGTGGGCCGGGATCGCGCACTACATGACCAGCCGCGGGCACTCCTGGCTGGCGGGCTGCTGCTCGGTGCCCCTGGACGACGGCGGCGCGGTCGCCGCCGGTGTCGTCGACCGGGTTCAGCTGGGGCCCGAGGAGTACCGCGTCACGCCGCACACGCCCTGGCGCGACGCCGGGATCTCCCGCCCCGACCGGTTCGTGCTGCCGCCGCTGCTGCGCGGTTACCTGCGTCTCGGCGCGTGGATCTGCGGCGCTCCCGCGTACGATCCGGACTTCGGCACGGCGGACTTCTTCGTGCTGCTCTCCGTGGCCGACGCCGACCCCCGCTACCTGCGGCACTTCCTGGGAGGGACGCGGTGAGCGCCGTCGCGCACCTGCCGGTGGCCTCCTCCGCCTGGCTGCCGGTGTCTCCCTGCGCGCCGGATGTCTGCCTGCGTCCGCAGACGCGTACGGCCGGCCTCCTCCGCCGGGCCGCCCGCCTGGCGGGCGCGGCCGCCGTGCTGCTCGCCGGTCTGCCGATCGCGCTCGCGCTGGGCCGTACGGCACGGCGCGGGGCGGTCACGAGGCGCTGGTCGCGTCTGCTGCTGCGGGCCCTCGGCGTCAGGATCGTGACGCGCCGCGGGTTCTCCTGCATCGGGGGCTCGGTGCGGGCGCGAGCCGTGCCGGGGGAGGACGGGCCCGCCCTGCTCGTCGGCAACCACGTCTCCTGGCTCGACCCCCTGGTCATCACGGCGACCTTCGCCTGCCGCCCGCTGGCGAAGGCGGAGGTGGGCAGGTGGCCGATCGTCGGCACGCTCGCCGCCGGGGGCGGGGCGCTGTTCATCGACAGGGACAGGCTGTCCGCCCTGCCGGGGGTCGTCGCGGACATGACCGCCGCGTTGCGGCGCGGCGAGAGCGTGGCCGCGTTCCCCGAGGGCACGACGTGGTGCGGACGCGAGATGGGGCGCTTCCGGCCCGCCGTCTTCCAGGCGGCGCTCGACGCGGGGGTGCCGGTGCGGCCGGTGGCGCTGCGATTCCTCGAGGGTGCTGGGGAGCGGGCCGCTCTTTCCACCCGGCCGTCGTACGTCGGGGACGACACGCTGCTGGCGTCGGTTCTGCGGATCGTCGCGACCAGGGACCTCGTCGCGGAGGTGACGGTCTTCCCCGCCGTACGGCTGGACCGCCCGGCCGCGTACGGCGGGCGCGCCCACCGGAGGGAGGCGCGGGCGGCGCTGGCGCGGATCGCCGAGGCTCAGGTCAGAACGGGTCTCATGGAGCCCGAGGAGCAGGCCGTGGCGGCCTGACAGGGCTGCCCCACGATCGTCGCGCCTGCCCGGGGAGGCCGGGCGGGCGCCGTGGGTTGCATCAGAAGGAACTCAGCGGGTGATCGTGCTCTTCGACTTCACCCAGCCGATGCTGTCGCCGAACTCGCTGAGCAGTTCCCTGGGGTCGGTGTTCAGCGACGTGTCGACGACCGCGCCGCCGAAGTAGCCGTAGAGCTTGCCGCGGGCGGACCCGCTCACCTGGGCCTTCGCCCAGAACGTGTAGCTCCCGCCCTTCTTGAGGCCGGGCAGCACGCACAGCGCGCGGGTCCGCTCCCGCGTGCACTGCTCGTGGTAGTGGGTGCCGCGCGGGACGTAGATCCGGGTCTTGGTGACGTTCTTGGGGAACTTGACCGCCAGGAAGATCTCGTCGGTCCTGGTCCTGAGCTTGTTGATGAGCCTGACCTTGAACGACACCACGCGCCCGGCACGGACGCTGTAGGGGAAACTGACCTGGATGCGGACGGGCGCCGAGGCCGCCTTGGTGGCCGAGGCGGACGCCGTGGTCGCGGTGGTCGCCGTGGTCGCGGTGGACGAGGCCGACGCGGCGGAGGCGGGCGCGCCGGACGCGACCAGCGCGCCCGCGGCCAGTGGCACGGCCAGCAGCGCGATCGGCTTGCCGATGAGGGTACGCATGCGGTCAGCCTTGACGATCGAGATCACGGTTCGATCACGTATCAGAGGATGAGATGGCTGTCGCCGAACTCGTGCCAGAGATAGCCCTCCTCGATCGCCGCCTCGTACGAGCGGGCCAGCACGCCGGTCCCGGTGATCGCCGACAGCATCATCAGGTGGCTGGAGCGGGGCTCGTGCAGGCCCGTGACGAGGCCGTCCACCGCTCGCACGCCTCCCGCCGGCGTGACGACGTGCGAGGTCCAGCCCGACGCCGCCCGCACCGTGCCCGGGGCGGAGGTGCCGAGGGCGGCGGTCTCCAGAGCCCGTACGACGGTCGTGCCGACGGCGATCACCCGGCCCCCGTGCTCGCGGGTGATGTTCACCAGCCGTGCCGTCCGAGGGGAGACCGAGAACCACTCGGGGTAGGGCGGTTCGTCCTTCTCCGGAGACGCGACCCCGGTGTGCAGCGTGATCGGTGCGACGCCGATCCCCCGGGCGACCAGGGCGGTGACGAGTTCCGGCGTGAACGGCCGGCCGGCGCTGGGCATCTCCGCGCTGCCCGGCTCGATCCCGAAGACCGTCTGGTAGTCGGCGAGCGGCCAGTCGCGCCCCACATAGCCGTACCGGATGGGCACGCCGTGCGCGGCGAGGTAGGAGAGCACGTCGCGGTCCAGGTGGGCACGCCACAGGCGCGGCGTCTCCTGCGCCAGCAGGCGCAGCGTGGCCCCTCCCGGCAACGGCAGCCACTCGCCGGGCGCGCGCCGGAGTAGGGCTCCGTCGCCGTCGCCGTACGGCGGCGCAGTTCGACCAGCCACTCGCCGGACGCGAGGCGGCCGGAGAAGTGGACGGCCAGCCGGTCGAGCCGCACCGCCGCGGGCAGGGTGGCGGAGTTGTTGACCACCAGCAGGTCGCCGGGGGACAGCAGCGACGGCAGGTCGGCGAAGACGTGGTGGGTGATCTCGCCGGTGTCGCGGCGGGACACCAGCAGCCTGACCTCGTCGCGGCGCAGCCCGCGCGCCTCCGGCGGTTCGTGCGCCTCGAGCGGCGCCGTCAGCGCGAACTCGAACGACCCTGCCGCCCCGTACGGCCGGATCGCCGAATCGGGGGTGCTCATTCCAGTTCCCCTCTCGTGAAGCGGCCGGGGGCGGGCGGGCGCCCACGAGGCGCAGCAGCGCCGGGGCGACGCTCTCGGGCGGCGGCGCGGCCCCGGCCTCCTCGGGGCCGACGGCGTCCGCGAGCATGCGGGTGCGCATCTCGCCCGGGTCCACCCACCAGACGGCCACGTCGGGCTCCTCGGCCGCGAGGACGTTCGACACCTGGTCGAGGGCGGCCTTGGTCGCGCCGTAGCCGCCCCAGCCCTCGTACGCCTCGACGGCCGCGTCGGAGGAGATGTTGAGGATCGCGCCCCGCCGCTTGCGCAGCGCGGGCAGCGTCGCCTGGACCAGCGCGAGCGGCGCGATCACGTTCGTCTCGAACAGCGCGCGCAGCGCGTCCAGCGGATAGTCGGCGAGCCGGGGCAGCGGGGCGGGACCGAGCCCGCTCGCGTTGTTGACGAGGAGGTCCAGTTCGGGCACGGACTCGGCGAGCCTGGCCACGTGCGCGGGATCGGCGACGTCTCCGGGGATGGCCCGGGCGCCGAGGTCGAAGGCCGCCGACATGAGGTCCTCCTCGCCGCGCGCGGTGAGGAGGAGCGACCAGCCGTCGGCGGCGAGCGCCTTGGCGAGAGCGAGTCCCAGCCCTCGCGACGCTCCGGTGATGAGTGCCTGCTTCATGCGCTTCACGTTAGGAATCGGCACGTCAGGGACACATCGGACCGAGGTCCTGCCGTCGCTCGGCAGTTGGGTCTAGGTCCCCCGGCCGACGCGGGCCAGTTGGCGGTGCACCTAGTCTGTGTCCCGTGCCCGAGCCTGCCGACCCTGCTTCCGCGTCCGCGCGGGACCGCGACGCGGTGCTGCACGCGGTCAGCTCGGCCGTGCTCGCCGTCACCCGTCACCTGTCGGTCCGCGAGGTCCTCCAGGTCATCGTGCGGTCCGCGGCGCGGCTGCTCGACGCGAAATACGCCGCGCTCGGCGTGCCGGACGACGACGGCGCGTTCGCCGAGTTCGTGGCCGAGGGCATCTCCGACGAGCAGTGGGCGGCCATCGGGCCCACCCCGCGCCAGCACGGCATGCTGGGCGCGATGCTCCGCGAGGGGACGCCGGTGCGGCTGGCCGACATCCGCAGGGACCCCCGGTTCGAGTGGTGGCCGAAGGCCCATCCCATCCTCAAGGACTTCCTCGGTGTGCCGATCATGGACGGCGGCACGGTCCTCGGGATCATCTTCCTGTCCAACAAGCGGACGCCCGGCGGGTTCGACGAGGCCGACGAGGAACTGCTGACGTTGTTCGCGGCGCACGCCGCCATCGCGATCACCAACGCCCGGCTGTACGAGCGGGGGCGCGAGCTCACGGTCGTCGAGGAACGCACCCGGATGGCCCGCGAGCTGCACGACGCCGTCAGCCAGAAACTGTTCTCGCTGCGGCTGACCGCGCGGGCCGCCGCCGCGCTCGCCCGTACGGACCCCGAGCGGGCGGCCGAGGCGATCGAACGGGTCGAGCGGATGGCGGGAGAGGCGCTGACCGAGCTGCGCGCGGTGATCGTGGAGCTGCGGCCGGCCGAGCTGGACCGGCACGGCCTGGTGGAGAGCCTGCGTAAGCAGGTGGCCCTCCTCGACCGCCTGCACCCCATGACGATCGCCTTCACCGCCGAGGGCGAGGCGCCCGACGACCTCGACCTCGATCTGGCGCCCGAGATCGAGGTCGCCGTGCTGCGGGTCGCCCAGGAGGCCCTGCACAACGCCGTGCGGCACGCCAGGGCCGACCGCATCGACGTACGGCTCGCGCATCGGGAGGCCGCGCTGGTGCTCGAGGTGACCGACGACGGCGCCGGATTCGATGAGGCGGGAGTGCACGGCTTGGGGCTGCCGTCGATGAGCGACCGGGCCCAGGCCGTGGGCGGCACGCTGACGGTCTCCTCCGCGCCCGGCCGCGGCACGACCGTACGACTGGAGGTGCCCGCGTGATCCGCGTGCTCATCGCCGACGACCACCCCGTCGTACGGCAGGGCTTGCGTACGTTCCTGGAGATCCAGGAGGACATCAGCGTCGTGGGGGAGGCGGCCGACGGCGCCGAGGCGGTCGAGATGACCGGCGCGCTCGCCCCCGACGTGCTGCTGCTCGACCTGAAGATGCCGGTGCTCGACGGCCTGGGCGCGCTCGCGGAGCTGTCCGGCCGGGACGTGCGGGTGATCGTCCTCACCTCGGTCAGCGACCGCGGCGACGTGGCCCCGGCCATGCGGGCGGGCGCGGCGGGCTTCCTCTACAAGGACGTGGACCCCGGCGCCCTCGTCCAGGCGATCCGGGCCGTGTACGGCGGGCAGGTTCTGCTCGCGCCGGAGGCAGCCGAGGCGATGCTGGCCGGCCCGGCGGACCGCGAGCACGACGGAGCGGGGTCCTCCCTGACCGATCGGGAACGCGAGGTGCTGCGGCTGCTCGCCGCCGGCCGTTCGAACCGCGAGATCGCCCGCGAGCTCGCGGTGGCGGAGAAGACCGTGAAGACCCACGTCTCCAACGTGCTCATGAAGCTCGGCGTGCAGGACCGCACCCAGGCCGCGCTCTACGCCGTACGCCACGGCCTGGCCTGAGCGCCCGCCGGCTCACGCCGCCAGCCGGGCGCCGCGTCGCCAGACGGCCCGGATGTTCAGGGTGTCGCCGATGGCCGTGGTGGGGTCGCCGTCGACCAGGAGGAGGTCGGCGCGCAGCCCCGGGGCGATGCGCCCGCGGTCGTCCAGCCCGAACCGCCGGGCGGTGGCGGCGGTCGCCGCGTGGAGCGCCGCGGACGGGGCGAGACCGGCGCGGACGAGGTATCCCAGTTCGTGGTGCACGCTCGCGCCGTGGGCCAGCCCGCCGAGGAACGGCACGGGAATGGAGGTGTCGGTGCCGACGAGGACGTCGACGCCGGCCTCGTGCAGGGCCGCGACGGACGCCAGCACGTCGTCGAGCCTGCCCTGCGGGTAGCGGTTGAAGCTGCCGCGCAGGGTCTTGTCCCAGCGGTCGTCGAGACGCCTGCTCGCCCGCGGGTCGTCGGCCAGCGCCTCGCCGGTCATCCCCATCAGTGAGGCGTTCAGGCACACGCACGCGACGACGAAGGCGCCGGAGTCGGCGATCATCCGGATGATCTCGGGGGTGTGCGGGCGGTCCATGAACAGGTGGGCGAGGCCGTCCACGCCCGCCTCGATCGCCATGCGGGTGGCGTCGACGGTGAGCGCGTGGGCGATGGCGAGCATCCCGTGCCGGTGGGCCTCTGCGACGCCGGCGTCCAGTGTCGCCTGGTCGAGCATGGGGAGGCCCGGGTGCCCCTCGACGGTCCCGTCGTCGATCATGAACTTGATGTAGTCCGAGCCGGAAGCCACGAGACGAGGGATCCACGCCACCGCCTCCTCGGGGGTGGTCACGTGCGGTTCCGGGGGAGGGCCGGCCTGCCACCGGTCATCCGGCGCGCCGCTCCCGATGAAGGGGCGGATGTCGAAGTCCTCGGGGACCAGTTCGCTGGGATGCCCGCCCGGCGCTGTGAGGCCGAAGCCGGCGGAGCGGACGTCGGCGAGCGTGTCGTCGTCCTCGATGTGGGCGCGGCCGTGCCGGGTGTGCCCGCCCTGCATCTCGAGTTCCGTCGTCACGCCGAACGTCAGGGCGAGCGCGAGGGAGTCCTCGCTGGTGTGGACGTGGGCATCGATCAGGCCGGGGAGGAGGGTCGCCCCGGCGGCGTCGACGACCTCGGCGTCGGAGGGCATGTCCCCTCCCACGGCGAGGATCCGCCCGTCGCCGACGAGCACACCGGCGGGGCCGATGGGCCTCTCGCCGTCGAACACCCGGGCGTTGACGATGGCTGTCTTCATGGTCCGTCCAGTCTGCCGAGCTGATGCATAGGTCCCTATGTAAACAGATGCATAGGGTCCTATGCAACGGGCGCGTACGGTGTCGGTAGCCTTTTGCCGGGCGGTGGACGGGCCACCCCACACGGACGCGCCGTCACGTGCCCATGCCGGACGGCCGGTCGAGCGGGAAAGAGGCGCCGATGGAGGGCGAGGGGGAGCAGTGGGTTCCGGAGCGCTATGCGGCGTTCTGGATCAACCACTCGTCGAGAAAAGTGACCCGCCTCCATGAGCTGCGGCTGCGCCCCCTCGGGCTGAGCATGGCCAACGCCGCGGTGCTTCTGACGCTGGCCGAAGACGGCCCGCTGTCGCAGAAGGACCTGACCCGGTTGGCACGGGTCGAACAGCCGACGATGGCGGAGATGCTGTCGCGGATGGAGCGCGACGGCCTGGTGTGCCGGCAGCGCAATCCCCGTGACCGGCGGGGCAGCCTCTTCTCCGTCACCGACCTGGCGCGCAGCCGGCTCGACCTGGTGCGCGAGGCACTGCTGCAGGGGGAGCGGGACGCGCTGTCCGGTCTCACCGCCGAGGAGGCGGAGCAACTGATCCGGCTGCTCCGGCGCGTGGCCGGCAACGTGGACCAGGCCGCAGCCCCGCTCCAGTCACCGGAGAGAAAAGGGTAGTTCGCCTCACGAATTGGTTACCCTGGACCGGTGAGCAAGAATGCCGACGGCCAGATGGGGACGGTGGCCGCGCTGGTGCGGTCCACGTTCCTGGTGAACGCCGTGTACGCGGATTCCGCCCGAGAGTACGGACTCACCCAGCAGCAGGGGCAGTTGCTGTGCGTCCTGATGGCGCAGCCCTACGGCATGAGCGAGCTGGGCGGGATACTCGGCCTGGCGAAGTCGAGCCTGACCGGCCTGGTGGACCGCAGCGAGCGCAACGGACTGGTCCAGCGCACCCCCGACCCCCAGGACTCCCGCGCGTGCGGGTGTCGCTCACCAGGCAGGGCGCCAGGCTGGCCGACGAGTTCTACACCGAGACCTGCCGCCGCGTCGAGGAACTGGCCTCGGGGCTGGCGCCGGCGGAGCGCGACACGCTCGCCGCCCTGCTCGGCCGCGTCGTGACGGACAACAAGGTCCCCACCGTCTTCCTGGAACCGGACTCCACGCGCTGAATTCGAGACGGGTTGCAGTTCGTGCCACGAACTAATATGGTTCGTAGCACGAACTGCAGCTCTTCTTTCGTTGGAGCGTGAATCATGAGTCGTACGGTCGTGGTCGTCGGCGGAGGTTACGGTGGTTCCGCGGTCGCCAAGGCGCTGGACGCCGAGGCCGACGTCGTCCTCATCGACCCCCGGGACGCGTTCGTCAACACGGCCGGCTCCCTGCGGGCACTGACCCGGCCCGACTGGGCGGGCGCCATGTTCTTCCCCTACGACCAGTGGCTCAGGCGCGGCAGCGTGGTGCGCGAGCGGGCGGTCTCGGTGGACCCCGGCGGCGTCACCCTGGCCTCGGGCCGGCGGATCGAGGCCGACTACCTGGTGCTGGCCACCGGCTCCAGCTACGCCTACCCGGCCAAACCAGCGTCCGACTCGATGGACGAGGTCATGGACGACCTGCGCCGGACCCACAAGGAACTGGCCGGCGCCGAGCGGGTGCTGATCCTCGGCGCGGGGCCGGTCGGCCTGGAACTCGCCGGCGAGATCAAGGAGGTCTGGCCGAACAAGCACGTGACCGTCCTGGACCCGGCCGAGCGACTGCTGGCCGCCTTCCCCGAGGAGATGCGCAGGGAACTGCACCGCCAGCTCGACGAGCTGGACATCCACCTGCGGCTGGGTGCCACCTTGACCACGACTCCGCCGACCGAACCCGCCCAGGCGGAGACCTTCACGGTCACGACGACCGGCGGGGAGGAGATCACCGCCGACATCTGGTTCCGTGCGCACGGCGTTCACGTCAACAGCGACTACCTCGCCGACGGCCGGCTGACGGCGCGTACCCCGCGGGGGCAGGTTCCCGTCACCGAAACCCTCAACGTCCAGGGATACGAGCACGTCTACGCCATCGGCGACATCACCGACGTCCCCGAGGCCAAGATGGCCGGGTACGCGATGCAGCACGCCGAGGTGGTGGCCCGGAACATCCTCGCCCAGATGCGCGGCGAGCGGCCGGAGGCCACCTACCAGCCGCTGCCCTACCCCATGATCCTGCTCCCGCTCGGCCCGCGTGGCGGTGTCGGCCAGTTGCCCTCCCCGGAAGGACCGGTCGTCGTCCCGGCCGAGACCGTGTCGGCGTACAAGGGGGCCGACCTGTTCACCGGCCGCTTCACCGAACAGTTCGGCGCCGCCTGACATGAACGACACGCCTGTACGCACACAGAAAGGCAGAACAATGCCCGCACATGACGTCGTCTTCGGTTTCGGCGCGCACTCCGTCATCGACGACATACCCGAGCTGCTGCGCATGGCCCAGCAGGCCGACCGGGACGGGCTCGACATCTTCACGTTGTCGGACCATCCCTACATCGGCGGGCGTGTGGACGCCTACGCCGCGCTCGGCTTCATCCTCGGGCGTACGGAGCACATCGCCGGTTTCGCCAACGTCACCAACCTGCCGACCCGGCCCGCCCCCATGCTGGCCAGGATGGTGACGTCGTTGTCGGCCCTGTCGGGCGGCCGGGTCGTGCTCGGCATGGGCGCGGGCGGGTTGTGGGATCGCATCGCCGACATGGGGGTGCCGCGGCTGACGCCAGGCGACGCCGTGGACGCCTTCGAGGAGGCGATCGTCCTGGTCAAGCTGCTGTCGGGCGGTGGTCCTCCGGTCACCTACCAGGGCACGCACTACCAGGTGAACCACATAGAGCCGGCCCCCGTGCCCGCGCCGCCCGTGTGGACCGGATCGGTCGGCCGCAAATCCCTGGCCGCCACCGGCCGGGTGGCCGACGGCTGGATCCCCGGCCACGCGGCCGACTGGCTCAGCGAGCGCTACCGCACGTCGCGGCCGGTCATCGACGAGGCGGCCGCGTCCGTCGGCCGCGATCCGGGCGAGATCCGCACGGTCTTCAACTTCCCCGGGCGCATCACCGACCGCCCGCTGCCCGCCACCCGCGACTCCGAGGGCCGCTGGATCGGCGGTTCCGTCGGCCAGTGGGTCGAGGAGCTGACCGGTGCCGTGCTGGAGCACGGCGCGTCGGGCTTCACGCTCTTCTCCGCCGACCACGGCGCCCCCGACCCCACCCTCCTGGCCCGCTGGGCCCAGGAGGTCGTGCCCGCCGTCCGCGAGGCGATCGCGAAGCGGTGAGCCCGGTCGGGGCGCGCGTCAGACCTGGGATTCGACGATCGCGTTGTGGGCGGCCACCCTGGCCCGCCGTACGGCCCGGTCGAGATCGCGCAGGGCCTGCCCCCGGGCGGCGACCTGCCCGGAGGTGAGCCCTCGCTCGTCGGCGAGGCGGAGCGCCACCGACAGCCGGGCGGCGAGGGCGCCGACCCGGTGCGCCCTCCCGGGATAGCCGGGGGCGAGGGCATCGCCCGCGCGGTCGAGCGTGTCCGGCGCCGGGAAGCCCTGAGCCGGGCCGCCCACGCCGAGCAGCGCCTCGGTGGCGGCCATCATGGCCGTCCGCAGCGCCTGCTCCGCCTCGGCCAGCGACGGCACGTCGGGCGGCACGGCCGACGCCTCGGCCACGGTCCAGCGGATTCCGGAGTACGACGAGCCGCGCCGGTCGGCGGACGGCACGAGACCGAGGCACCGGCCGGGCAGCACGGCCACGGCGGCCTGGCCCGCGTCGATCGCGGCGCCGTTGAAGGCGGGCGGGCCGGTGAGCCCGAGCGGGTCGCCGGGGATCGGCAGGGCCAGCCGGAACGCGTCGAGCCCCTCGATCCGACGGTCGACGAGGTAGGCGAGCAGGGGGGTCTCGACGTCATCCGCCGCCACCACCTGCGGCCCGGCCTCGCGCTCGACGCGGTCGAGGGCGTGCTCCAGGCTCACGTGTCCCCCGAGCCAGGCATTGCCCCAGGCGACGAGCGTGGCGGAGATCGGTGAATCGATGCGCACCCGATCCACGATATGTGGTCGGACTGCCATAGTTTTATCTCAGCGAACCACGGGAGGGGGACCACATGGGCGGTCAGGTGCTTCAGCTTCAGGACGTGGCCGTCCGCAGGGACGGCGCCGCCCTGCTGCGCGGCATCGACTGGAGCGTCCGGGAAGACGAGCGCTGGGTGGTGATCGGGCCGAACGGAGCGGGGAAGACGACGCTGCTCCAGGTGGCCGCGTCGCTGCTGTTCCCGTCCGAGGGTTCGGTGGAGATCCTCGGCGAGCGGCTCGGCCAGACGGACGTGTTCGACCTGCGGCCCCGGATCGGCCTGGCCAGCGCGGCCCTGTCGGAGCGCATCCCGCCGGACGAGAAGGTCATCGACCTCGTGCTCACCGCGTCGTACGCGATCCTGGGCCGGTGGACGGAGGAGTACGACTCCCACGACGTCACCCGGGCGGTCGAGCTCATCGACCAGCTCGGCTGCGCCCACCTGATCCGGCGGCGCTTCGGGACGCTGTCGGAGGGCGAGCGCAAGCGGGTGCAGATCGCCCGGGCGCTCATGCCGGACCCCGAGCTGCTGCTGCTCGACGAGCCCGCAGCCGGGCTCGACGTCGCGGGCCGCGAGGATCTCGTACGCCGCCTCGGCGCGCTGGCCCGCGACCCGAAGTCGCCCACGATGGTGCTGGTCACCCACCATGTCGAGGAGATCCCGGCCGGGTTCACCCACGTGCTGCTGCTGCGGCACGGCTCGGTCGTCGACCAGGGGCCGATCGACTCGGTGATGACGCCGGAGAACCTGTCCGCGACCTTCGGCGTGCCGCTGCACCTCGACCGCGGCCAGGAGGGCCGCTGGTACGCCCGTCCCCTCTGACCTCCACGCAGAGCCCGGAGCCTACCCTTGGCGGATAGCCGTTCCAAGGGAGAGGTGCGAGTGACGCCGTGGGAGGCGGCCGCGGTCTTCGCGGCCGGTGTCGGGGCCGGGGCCATCAACGCCGTCGTGGGATCGGGTTCGCTCATCACGTTCCCGACGATGCTGGCCGTCGGCTTCCCGCCGATCGTCGCGAACGTGTCCAACAACGTCGGGCTCGTCCCCGGCGGCGTGACCGGCGTGCTCGGCTACCGCGCCGAGCTCAAGGGTCAGCGTGAGCGGCTGCTCCGGCTCGGCGTCGCGTCCGTGATCGGCTCGCTCGCCGGCGGGGTGCTGCTCCTGCTCCTCCCCGCCGAGGCGTTCAAGGTCATCGTCCCGGTGCTCATCGCGGTCGCCTGCCTCCTCGTGGTGTTCCAGCCGAGGATCAACGAGTGGCTGGCCGTACGGCGCAGGCCGCACCCCCACGGCGGGCCGTGGCTGTGGCTGGGCGTCCTGGGCGCCGGCATGTACGGCGGCTACTTCGGCGCCGCCCAGGGCATCGTGCTCATCGGCCTGCTCGGCAGCTTCCTCGACGAGGACCTGCAACGGGTGAACGCGGCGAAGAACCTGCTGTCGCTGCTGGTCAACGCCACGGCGGCGGTGCTGTTCGCGTTCATCGCGCCGGTGGACTGGGCCGCCGTGCTGATGGTCGCGCTCGGCTCGGCCGTCGGCGGCTTCCTCGGCGCCCGCGTGGGCCGCCGACTGCCCGCACCCTTGCTGCGGGGATTCATTGTTGTCGTCGGGATCGTGGCGATAGTGAAGCTGGTGTCCTGAAAGGGTATGTCTGCCCTTGTGAAGGGCGACCGGGTGGAGATCGTCATCGATGCGGGGGGAACCCCGCGCACCTACGAGGTGGTCGCGACCAGGGCGGGCCGCCGGATCGAGATCACGACGGGCCGGGGAGTGGTCGAGGTCAGCGAGGTCACGCGGGCGGGCACTCCCGTCCGCACCGCGAGGTTCATGTCCAACCGTGTCCTCGCGCTGGTGGAACATCCCGCCGACGACCGCGGCCCGGACACCGGCTGACCGGGTCCGGGCGCGGAACGCGTCCCCGTGGTGGAGTCACTGTGGTGGAGTCCCCATGGTGGAGTCACTGTGGGGGTCAGTCACTCCGCGGGACGGACCTGGACGACGCCGTCCTGTCGCAGCCTGGTCTGGAAGGCCGGCTGGCGTGACGTCGCGGGTCCGTGCATGACCCGGCCGTCGGAGATGCGGAAGGCGCTGCCGTGCCACGGGCAGACGATGCACGCCTGGCCCTCCTCCATGGCGACCCGTCCCTGGTGGAGCGGGCCGGCGAGGTGGGAGCAGTTGTCCGCGAGCACGCTCACGTCGTCGCCGAGGCGCAGGACGAACAGATCGATGTAGCCGAGCCGCCGCCGGACCGGCCGCCCGTTGGGCAGGTCCTTGAGCGCGCACAGGTCGTGCCAGCCGAGCGGCATGAGATGGCCGACCGACTCCGCGTGGTTGGCCCCGGCCGCCTGGCGGTAGGACATGTGGCTGCCGAGGTGCGCACCCGCCGAGGCCGCCGCGAGTCCCGCGTACGCCAGTATGCGCCCGGCGCGTTCGCGTCCCGTCACCCGTAAGAAAAGAGAGCCCGTGTAGCAGAGCGCCGCGGCGGTGTTGGTCATGGCGTGCACCAAGCCCACGCGCTGCTGTTCGCGGTGCAGGGTGGACCAGTCGGTGAGGCCGGCCGCCACTGTGGGAACGGCGCTGCCCAGCCCCACCATGATCAGCGTCCGCGCCGCGCGTGAGCCCGTCTTGGTCATGTCCACCACGCTCGCCGACAGCCAGCAGCCGAAGGTCGTCACGGCGAGCGCCGGGTGCAACGGGTGCCCCATCGGCACGCCGTGCAGGACGTCTCGCAGCTTGCCCGGGCCGAGTCTGCGGCGCACCTTCTTGGATATGACGGTGATCGGCCGGTCGAGCACGGTGGCCCGCTCGAGCCCGTCGAGGAGCTCTGCCGAAGGGACCCTCCGTGCCGTACGGCCCGCACGCGGCCTGGTCGTCTCTTCCATGTTTCGCCCCCTAACACGGGATCACGTACCCCCGCGTCACAGCTGTGAACATGGACAGGCATGAGACGGTATATGCGAGTTTCGAGTCGGCGCGCTCCCGGTCAGGGCGCCAGATGACCCCGGGCGACCGAGCCGGCGACCAGCTCCGCGGCGTACTCGCCGAGCGTGGGCGACCCCTCCTCGATGAGCCGCACCTTCTCCATGACCTGGCGGGCCGTCACCTTGTAGAGCGGCCAGGTGCCGCCCTCGTTGCGGTGGTTGGCGATGATCGGCGCGAGCCGGTCGAGCGCCCTGGCGAACCGCGCCTCCGGTGTGCGCCGCTCCTCGAACTCGTCCCACAGGGCACGCAGGCGCGCCCCCTGGTCCTCCGGCAGCAGCCCGAAGATCCGGTCGGCCGCCGCGCGTTCGAGGGCGGCCTGCCCCTCGACCGCGACGGGGTCGTAGATGAAGGTGTCGCCGGCGTCGATCTCCACGATGTCGTGGACGAGCAGCATCGCGACCACCCTGGACATGTCGGTTCCCGGGGGCGCGTGCTCGGCCAGCGTCATCGCCATCATGGCCAGATGCCAGGAGTGCTCGGCGTCGTTCTCCCGGCGCGAGCCGTCGATCAGCGAGTTCCGGCGGATGACGCGCTTCAGCTTGTCGATCTCCATGTGGAAGGCGAGCTGGGACTGCAGCCGTTCGTGGATGAGCGCGGTCGTCACCTGCGCAAGCCTAACCGGTCACGATCAGTTCGTCCCCGATCCGGCGCCGCGCGCCGTCAGGCTCACGAAGCGCACGTCCTTCTCCCGTACGACGACGCGTCCCGCCTCGTCGTACGGGGTCACGGTGACCTCGTTGAGAGGGCGTCAGACGGTGAAGAGGCGGCCGACCTCCTCCAGTTCGCGCACGAGGTCGAAGCGGGGGTCGCGGTAGTGGCGGGCGCCGAAGCCGGTGCGGCTCACGGTCCATCTCAGTTCGCGCGCCCACCTGTCCTGGTCGGCGCACAGCGCCAGGTCGGCCATCGTCATCCGGCTTTTGATCAGCGATAACCAGGCGGCACCGGGGGGATTCACCAAGAGACTCCTTTCGGATGGGTGCCCAGTGGAGATCTCGTCGTTCTGAATTCGTCGTACGGAGGGCGCGTTCCATTCACGGAACGGCCCATTCGGTGTTCGCTGCGTGCGCAGTGCGAGCGCCGGCGACGCCGGCCGAATGTCGAAATCCCGCTGGCCCGGATGCCTCCCGTTGTCATGCGCATCCGAGGCGGCCGGCGCCCCTCGCCGGGCGCGTGCCCCGGATGGGGAACGGGCCGCGGAGTATTTCGCCGGCGACGCCGGCGCCCCCACACTCCGGAAGACCCTTCCCCCATCGATCGTGACTCAGGACGCATTGCCCTGCAATACTTGGCGAAAAGAAATCCGCAAGAATCTTGTGCGGATACGCTGCAAATTACGGTGCAACTTGCACGAGCGGGCGCGGTAATCTTCGGACAGGGCGCCCCTCACCCGCGCGCCCGATCCGCCAGGGCGCGCGCCCACCATCCGTGCGTCCACCGCAACCACCGGATTCACCGGATGAAGGAGGTCGGCCGGGGTGCCCGAGCACGGCAGTCCCACCGTCCGCCGCCGGCGGCTGGGGCAGGAACTGCGCCGGTTACGCGAGCGTGCCGATCTGACGGGCGACCAGGTCGCCGCCCGGCTCGGCTGGTCGGCGGCGAAGATCAGCAGGATCGAGACGGCGCGCACCTCGCCTCGCACGAGCGATGTTGAGGCACTTCTGGTGATCTACATGGTAGATTCCCGCCAACGCCAAGAGCTGCTCGCCCTGCACCGGGACGCGACCCGGAAGGGCTGGTGGGAGGATTATCGCGACTCCCTGCCCAAGGAATACACGACGTTCCTTGGCCTGGAGGCCGAAGCCACGGCAGCACGCGACTGGGAACCCCAGGTGGTGCCGGGTCTGTTCCAGACCGAGGCGTACGTCCGAGCCATGATGGAGAGCGGACAACGGAGCACCCTTGAGGCGCCGGGCGGCGTCCGCAGCCGGATCGAGGTCCGGATGGCGCGCCAGCAGGCGGTTCTCAGGGCGGAGAGCCCGCTGGCCATCTCCGCCGTCCTGGAGGAGTCGGTCCTGCTGCGCCGGTTCGGCGACCACGAGGTGATGCGGGAACAGGTCAGGCGGTTGATCGAGGTGTCAGAGCTGCCGAACGTCGAGTTGCGGATCCTTCCGCTCGACGCGGACCACCCGATCAACACCGGCGCGTTCTGCCACCTCAAGGTGCCGGAGTTCCACGACGTCGTGTACCTGGAGGCACTCCTGGGCGGGCGTCTGGTCGAGGACGAGACGATCGTCTACCGGTACGAGGTGGCATTCGACTACCTGGAGACGAAGGCCCTCGACGTGGACGACTCCCGCCGGTTCTTGGAGAAAACTGTCCGTCACTGGCGCTAGCCAGCTCTAGACCGCCCCGGGAACCCGCGCGAAATGATTTCCGGGGGGAGAGAAACGTTGTCCATGAACTCGATTGACCTGTCCGGAGCCGTCTGGTGGAAGAGCAGCCGGAGCTCTAACAACTGTCAGTGTGTGGAAGTGGCCGTACTTCCTGACGGCCACGTGGGTGTGCGCGACAGCAAGAACCAGGACGGCCCCGCTCTCGTCTTCACCCCCGCCGAATGGGACGCGTTCATCGGCGGCGTGAAGGACGGCGAGTTCGACCTTTAACGAGTCCGGCAGGAAATCGCGACTGCGCAATCGGCCCCGGCGGGGCGCTCTGACGACGGTCGCGGACGCGCGTACGCCCGCGCCCGGAAAGGGGCGCGAGCCGTACGTGAGGGGAAGGGGGTCAGGCGACGCCGAGCCCCTGCGCGACGCGCTGGCCGAGGTCCTTGTGGATGTTGGTCCAATACTCGACCACGCGCTTCTTCATGTCGGCGGTCACCTCGGGAGCCGAGGCGTGGCCGACGATGTTGCTCACCATGTGGTCGCGGTCGACGTCGGAGAGCACGTTCTCCCACAGCGCGCGCGGCTGGACGTAGTCGTCGTCCTCGCGGTGCCTGACGTACGCGCTCCGGATGATCTCACCGGCGACCTGGTAGTTCTCGCCCTCGTAGAGCGAGGGGTCGGCGGCGGGGCCGCCGAAGGAGTTCGGCGCGTACAGCGGGTCGCTCGGGTTGGCGAACGTCATGGCGCCGTCCTTGTTGTAGCTGTGGACGGGCGCCTTGGGCCGGTTCACCGGGAGCTGCAGGTAGTTGGTGCCGATGCGGTGGCGGTGGGTGTCGGGGTAGGAGAACAGCCGGCCCTGGAGCATCTTGTCCGGCGAGGCGCCGATGCCCGGCACCAGGTTGGCGGGCTCGAAAGCGGCCTGCTCGATTTCGGCGAAGTAGTTCTCCGGGTTGCGATTCAGCACGAACCGGCCGATGGTGATCTCCGGGTAGTCGGAGTGCGGCCAGACCTTCGTGAGGTCGAACGGGTTGAACCGGTAGTCCGCCGCGTCCTCGAAGGGCATGATCTGGACGTTGACCTTCCACGCCGGGTGGTCGCCGTTCCTGATGGCGGTGTGCAGGTCGCGGATGTGGAAGTCCGGGTCCTCGGCGGTCATGGCCCTGGCCTCGGCGTCGGTGAAGTTCTCGATGCCCTGCTCGGTCTTGAAGTGGTACTTGACCCAGAACTTCTCGCCCGCGGCGTTGTACCAGAGGAAGGTGTGCGACCCGAAGCCGTGCATGTGCCGCCACGTGCGGGGGGTGCCGCGGTCGGTCATGAGGAACGACACCTGGTGGGCCGACTCGGGCGACAGCGTCCAGAAGTCCCACTGCATGTTGTGGTCGTGCAGATGGTTGTCGGCGCGGCGCTTCTGCGTATGGATGAAGTCGGAGAACTTCGAAGGGTCGCGGATGAAGAAGATCGGCGTGTTGTTGCCGACGATGTCGTAGTTGCCGTCCTCCGTGTAGAACTTGATCGCGAAGCCGCGGGGGTCACGCGCGGTGTCGGCGCTGCCCAGCTCGCCGGCCACGGTGGAGAATCGAAGGAGGAGCTCGGTCTCCTCGCCCTTCTGGAACAGCTTCGCCTTGGTGTACTGGCTGACGTCCTCGGTGATGTGCAGCACGCCGTACGCGCCGCCGCCCTTGGCGTGCACCACGCGCTCGGGGACCCGCTCCCGGTTGAAGTGGGCCATCTTCTGGATCAGGTAGTGGTCCTGCAGCAGCAGCGGGCCGTTGGGACCGACGGACAGGGAGAACTCGTCGCTGGGAGCGGGAATCCCGGCGTCAGTGGTGGTGATGGGTCTGTCGGTCATGGGGCTGTCCTCCGGGGTCACTTCATGGGATGCGTGCGGAAAACGACGGAAAGCGGGGACGCGAGGCTCAGGCACGGGCGGAGTCGGACCGGGTGCTGCCGGTCTCGGCCCGGCACGGGGGGCACAGGCCCCAGTAGATGACGTCCGCCTCGTCCACCAGGTAGCCGGCGTCCGACGCCGGCTCCAGGCAGGGCGCGTGCCCCACCGCGCAGTCGACGTCCGTGACTCTTCCGCAACGGCGGCAGACGAGGTGGTGGTGGTTGTCGCCCACCCGCGTCTCGTACCGTGTCGGGCTGCCCGCGGGCTCGATGCGGCGGAGCAGTCCGCCGCGCTGCAACGCGTTCAGCGAGTCGTAGACGGCTTGCAGGGACACCTGGCCGACGCGTTCGCACACACCGCGATGGATGGCTTCCACGTCGAGGTGGTCGCCCCCGCTCACGGTCTGCAGGATCGCCAGGCGGGCCGCGGTCACCCGCAGTCCGGCCTCGCGAAGGCGCCCGGCGTCGTCCACAGCCCTCACGTTAGCAGTAAACTTGAATGACTCAAGTAAAGGAACTCTCCAAGTTTTTTGCCCCAGGATCTCCCACGGGCTCCCCGGATGCCGGCGGGAGATGGCATGCTCGGGTGCCGTGAGACGTCAGCCCCTCGCCCTGTCCCTGTTCGCCCTCCTCGCGGCTCCCCTCCTCGTCGCGGGATGCAGCCCGGCGGAGAGCGAGCCCGTCCCCGGCACGTCGCAACCGGAGGTCAAGACCGCGACCCCGTCTCCCAAGCCGCAGCGGCGGCCCTTCACGATCTCCTTCGCCGGCGACGTGCACTTCGAGGGTGTCCTGCGCAACCGGCTCAACGCCGACCCGCGTACGGCGCTCGGCCCGATCGCCGCCGTGCTGCGCAGATCCAACCTCACCGCGCTCAACCTCGAGACGGCCATCACCACCGCCGGTACGCCCGCGCCGGGCAAGCAGTTCACCTTCCGCGCCCCGGCCACGGCGTTCACCGCGCTCAAGGCCGCCGGGGTGGACGTCGTCACGATGGCCAACAACCACGGCATGGACTACATGGAGAGCGGCCTGCGGGACACGCTCGCCGCGATCAGGTCATCGAAGTTCCCCGTCATCGGCATCGGCGCGAACGAGACCGAGGCCTACCGGCCCTACCGCAGGACGGTCAACGGCAACCGGGTGTCGATCATCGGCGCGACCCAGGTGCTCGACGAGCAGTTCATCCAGGCGTGGACCGCCTCCGGCGACAAGGGCGGGCTCGCCTCGGCCAAGAACGAGCCCCGGCTCCTGCGTGCCGTACGGCAGGCCCGCAAGAACTCCGACACCGTCATCGTGTTCCTGCACTGGGGCACCGAGCTGGTCAAGTGCCCGACGCCGGTGCAGCGGAGCCTGGCGGACAAGCTCGTGGCCGCGGGGGCCGACGTGATCGTGGGCAGCCACGCGCACATCCTGCTGGGCGGCGGTTACTCCGGACAGGCGTACGTGCAGTACGGCCTGGGCAACTTCGCCTTCTACAACTGGGGCCCGGACACCGGGACGACCGGCGTGCTCACCCTGACGATCAACGGCAGGAAGGTGCTCAAGGACCAGTGGACCCCCGCCCGGATCAACGGCGGCGTGCCGATTCCCGTGACGGGCGGTGCCAAGCAGCAGGCGCTCGGCGCGTACCGCGCGCTGCGCGGCTGCACCGGCCTGTCGGCCGCACCGGCCGACTCCTGACGGCGGTGCTACGGGATTCTTGCCGCAATTCAGACGACTGGTCGATAAGCGCTGACCACGGCGCGTGAAACAGGCAAGATGGGTGAGTGTCCAGCCGGTACGTGAGGGAAGCAGGCGGTCCCGCCTTCGCCGTCGAGCACTGTTCACCCGTCGACAGTTGGGGCCGTGGGGGTGGTGAGGGGATGTCGCCGCGCTCGTCGCATCCCGGTGAGCCGCTGCGGCGGCGTCCTTCGCAGCGTCGTAGCGCCCGCAGAGTGGAGCGGATGCTCGACGCCTGCGCCGAGTTGCTCGACGAGGGCGGCTATGACGCGCTGACGACCACCCGGGTGGCCGAGCGGGCCGGGGTGGCGATCGGCTCGGTCTACCAGTTCTTCCCGGACAAGCGGGCGCTCAGCCAGGCCCTGACCCGGCGCAACGTCGAGTTGTTCGTCGCGCGGGTCGGGCGTCGCTTCATGGTCGAGGACTACGCCGGCTGGTGGGACGCCGTCGACGCCATCATCGACGAGTACGTCGAGATGCACCGCACCGTGCCCGGGTTCCGCTCGCTGCACTTCGGCGAGGTCTTCGATCTCGACCTCCTCGACTCCGTGTCCGACAACAACACCGTGATCGCCGGGCGGCTCCGCGCGTTGCTTCTCGCCGAATTCGGTCTCGCCGACAGTGAGGATTTGGACCGTGCCATTCTCGTCGCCGTCGAGGCCGGTGACGCGGTGCTGAAGCTCGCCTTCCGGCACGATCCCAACGGCGACCCCGGAATCGTGGCCGAAGCCAAACGGCTCGTCTGCGGATACCTGTCCCGCCAGCTCGCCTCCGCCGTCTCGGGCGGCGAATGACGACGGTTCGCGCCGGGGCCTCACTCGCGAGGGCGGCCGGGATCACCCGGCGCCTGCGGGCCGGGTACGCCGCGGGGGACGCCGATCGAGGGCCACAGTCCCGGCGCGGCGCCCTGGACGTAGGCCGTGTTCTGCCACGACCTGGTGCGGGTGCGCGGCGGTATCGGCAGCTCCCGGGCGTCGTCCTCGTCCGTCAGGCTCGGCTGCCTCTTCCCGGTCGTCCCGGGGCGGCATCCGAGACTCGCCGCCGGCTCGACTCTCAGCTCCATCATCTGCAGCTTGGCCTGCAGCCGGGCCAGTTCGGCGCGGGCCTGGTCGAGCGCCTCGTACTGGGCCGTGACGAAGCCGGCGAAACCCGGGACCACCGCGGCGAGCACCGTTGTGGAGGCGAGAGTCAGTATCACCCGCTTGGACATGCTGTAACGCTCCTCGCCGAGCTTCGATTGGCACAGGCGTGGTGCGATATTCCCGACTATCTGCAGAGAAAAGCGTATAGTAGCCAAACGTGTACTAATTGTTGCTTCGGCAATGCCTGGTGTTGTCCTGCGAAAACACGCCGGGATCGGTAGCCTCGGCTCTGTGGCACATGTGACAAATGAGCAGGTGGACCGACTGCTCGAACAGGCCCTGCTGCTCGATGACCACGGTGCCCTCGCCCGCCGCCTCGACGCGCTGGCCCAGGGGTACGAGTCGGGAGAGATGTCCAGGGCGGCGATCCTCGTGCTCGCCGCGGAGGAGTGGCGCCAGGCCGGTCAGCCCGCGACCGCCCTCGACCGTTACCAGAGCGCTCTGGAGGACGGCGGGGAGGTGCCGGTGGACCCGCGTGCGGGCATCGCCGACACGCTGTTCGAGCTCGACCGGCCCGAGGAGGCCAGGGCCGTGATCACCGCGGTCAGGGCAGGGGACTGGAACCCGGCCACCGCGCTGACCGTCGCCGAGACACTCGTGGCGTACGGCGACCTCGACGCGGCGCACGAGTGGGCCACCGAGGGCATTCGTGCCTGCGGCGCGACGGTGTCGGGCATCCGCGACTCGCTCCTGCGCACGCGCTACCGCATCCGGGTCGATCTCGGCCTGCCCGAGGACGACCTCGACGCCCTCCTCGACGTCTCCCGCTGAGTCACCACCCCGGCTACGGCTGAGGGCCTCCGGGGCGGACGTGTGAGGGCATGTGAAAAGGGGCCGTGTGTCACGGCCCCTTGGACACGTTGTTCTGGTTCGCTGTCTTCGGTTTCGCTGTCTTCGACGAAGCCGCCGGCCGCGAGGCGCCGCCCTCGCGCGTCCGCGGCGTACGGCGGATGGAGGGTTACGGCAGGAGTCTCTTGCCGGTCGCGGTGGCGAAATCGGTCACCGCGCGCGTGCCCGTCGCCTTGGTGAGGGCGGCCGGGGCGGTGATGTCGCCGTTCTGCTGACGCGCGGCCGCCTTGGGGTACTCGCGCGGCTGCAGCCGCGGCACGTGCCGGCCGTCCGCCGCGTCGGGCTGCACGGCCGCCGCCGTCCCCCGCCCGCGCGCGTCGTCGTGCCGTTGGCGCTTGTCCTTGGCCCCCTTCTTGCGCTCACCCTCCGGCAGGGAGCGTTCCGCGTGCCGGTCATGGGCCGGCCGGCCTGACCCGCCTGCGGGGCCGCCTGGGCGGCACTCTGGTTGGCGGCCGGTGCCGGGGCTATGACCCCGGGCCCGGGTGGAGGACGACGAGCGTCTGGCCGGTCACGCCGCTGACGCCCAATCTCTCCCGGTTCAGCCCAGAGGTCACCGACCTGGGGGTGGTCAATGTGCTTGGGTGTGCCTTCGCACGTGTTCACGTCGTGGCGCGCCCAGA